>NZ_JBIATN010000027.1:112744-140225 GCF_042891825.1 Streptomyces sp. NPDC001852 | reverse complement strand
GTCGGGGGTGCTCACGCCTCCACCGCCGACCAGGCCAAGACCTGCGCCAAGGTCAGCCCCTACAGGACGGTGAACCTCAACGGCGTCCCCATGACACCGGCCCAGGCGTACGCCGCGGCGCGCAGCACGCCCGACTCCGACGCCTGACCGGCGGCCGTCCCGGCGGTACAGCGGAGGAGTGTTTCTGTTGCAGTTTTGCGCAATCAAGCAGATATGATCGTCGCGGCGGCGTGCATCGTCTCGGGATCGAACGGAGTCCTCCATGGCTCACCTGGCTCACAGCCGGCCGTACGACCCGCAGGCGACCGCCTCTGAGTGCGAAAGCCGGAGGACGCTTTCATGACCGGTGCGAACAGCTTCACCGTCTCGGGCTATGGCCCCGAGCGCCCCGCCTGGACGCGGCTTTTCGCGCGCGACTCCATCATCCGCCGGCTGGACTGGCCGATACTGCTGGCCGCCCTCGCCCTGTCGTGCATCGGTTCGCTGCTGGTGTACTCCGCGACGCGCAACCGCACCGAGATCAACCAGGGCGACCCGCACTACTTCCTCGTCCGGCACCTCATGAACCTCGGCATCGGGTTCGTCCTGATGATCGGCACGGTGTGGCTGGGGCACCGCGCCCTGCGCAACGCGGTGCCCATGCTCTACGGGATTTCAGTGCTCGGGGTACTGCTGGTGCTCACCCCGCTCGGTGCCACCATCAACGGCAACCGCAACTGGATCGTCCTGGGCGGCGGTTTCTCCCTGCAGCCCTCGGAATTCGTGAAGGTCACCATCATCCTGGGCATGGCGCTGCTCCTCGCGGCCCGGGTCGACGCGGGTGACAGGACGTACCCCGACGGCCGCACGGTGATCCAGGCGCTGGGGCTGGCCGCCGTGCCGATCATGGTCGTGATGATGATGCCGGACCTCGGCTCGACGATGGTCATGACGGTCACGATCCTGGGCGTGCTGCTCGCATCCGGCGCCTCCAACCGCTGGGTCTTCGGTCTGCTCGGCATGGGTGTCCTCGGTGCCGTCGCCGTGTGGCAGCTGCACCTCCTGGACCAGTACCAGATCAACCGCTTCGCCGCCTTCGCCGACCCGAGCCTGGACCCGTCCGGAGTCGGTTACAACACCAACCAGGCCCGCATCGCCATCGGTTCCGGCGGTCTGACGGGCCAGGGGCTCTTCCACGGCGCGCAGACCAGCGGTCAGTTCGTCCCGGAGCAGCAGACCGACTTCGTGTTCACGGTCGCCGGGGAGGAACTGGGCTTCGTGGGCGGGATCCTGATCATCTCCCTGATCGGAGTGATCCTGTGGCGCGCCTGTCGCATCGCCCGGGAGACGACCGAGTTGTACGGCACGATCATCGCCGCCGGCATCGTCGCCTGGTTCTCCTTCCAGTCCTTCGAGAACATCGGCATGTCGCTCGGCATCATGCCGGTGGCGGGAATTCCGCTGCCGTTCGTCTCCTACGGCGGTTCCTCGATGTTCGCGGTGTGGGTGGCGGTCGGTCTGCTGCAGTCGATCCGGGTGCAGCAGACGAGGCCGTGACGTCACCGCTCCGTCCGGGAGGCGGTGACGAGGGCGTACCGGAGATGTGGCCGGATCAGCTCTGCGCGTTTCCCGGTTCCGGCGGTGGCGGAGGCAGGGGCGGCAGGCAGGTGTCGTAGAGCCAGGCGCGCAGCAGGGGTTCGACCACCCTCGGCATGGTCCGGCCGGCGTGGGCGACGAAGGCGGCGGTGTCGGCGCTTTCGCCGCGGTGGGCGTGGTGCCAGCCGCGCAGCATCGGGAAGAAGCGGTCGTCTCCCATCGTCAGGCGCAGCGCGTGCAGTGTGCACGCGCCCCGGTTGTACACCCGGTCGTCGAAGATGCGGTCGGGGCCGGGGTCGGCGATCCGCAGCCCCGTGCCCTGCCGGGCGAGGGTTCGCCAGGCCGCCCGGGCGATGGTGTCGGCGGAGTCCTCGCCGATGTGCTCCGACCACAGCCATTCCCCATAGGTGGCGAAGCCCTCGTTGAGCCAGATGTCCCGCCAGTCGCGCAGGCTGACGCTGTTGCCGTACCACTGGTGGACGAGTTCGTGGGCCACCAGCGTCTCCCAGGTGCGCGCGCCGTCGATGTGGTTGCGGCCGAAGACGGACGCCGTCTGGTTCTCCACCGGCTGGTCCAGGTCGGCGTCCACGACGACGGCGCCGTACGTCTCGAAGGGGTACGGCCCGAACCACCGGGTGAACGTCTCGAACATCTCCGGCTGGCGGCCCAGATCGTGCCGGGCCCGGCCGGACAGGTGGACGGGGTAGGCGTTGCGGCCCGTGACCGGGCGGCCGGTCGCGCTGTCCGTGGCCTGCCAGGTCTCTTGCGTAAAGCGGCCGGTGTACAGCGCGGCGAGGTAGGGGGCCATGGGACCCCTGTGGTGGTACGTCCAGCACTCGGCGGTGTCCGAGGTGCGCCACTCCAGCAGGGCTCCGTTGGCGAGCGCCTGGTGGCCGCGGGGCACGGTCACCCGGAAGGTGAACTCGGCCTTGTCGTCCGGCCGGTCGTTGCACGGGAACCACGACGGGGCGCCCAGCGGCTGGGCGGCCACCAGGGTGCCGTCGTGTGCGTCGCCCGTGCGGTCCCAGCCGATCTGCCCGAACGGTGTGCGGACCGGGCCGGGCCGGCCGCCGTAGCCGATCTCCAGGGTGAAGGGGGTACCCGCCGGGATCGGGCGCGGCGCGGGCAGCAGCAGTTTGTGCCCCTTCCGGCCGGGCCGTACGGCGGCCCCGTCGACCATCGCCTCGTGCACGGAGAGCTTCGCCAGGTCGAGGTTGACCTGACGCAGCGTCCGCTCGGCCACCGCGCGGATGCGCGCCCGGCCCTCCAGCCTGCCGGCGGCCGGGTCATAGGCCAGGTGGAGGTCGTAGGCGAGCGTGCGGTGATCGTGGCTGCCGTGGCCGGCGAAGTAGCGCGGCGCCGGCTTCGGCAGGCCGTCCGCGGCCATCGCCGCCAGCGGGGCGAGCGCCGCGCCCCGGACCAGGGCGCGGCGGCTGCACCAGGTCATGCCGTCTCCTCCTCGACTAGCCGGGCGGCGGGGTCGGCCGCGGGGACGCCGGCGATGGGGTTGCCGGCCCAACGGGTGCCGTCGGGCACCGTCTCCCCGCGCATCACCAGGGACGCCGCGGCGATGGACGTACCGGTGCCGATCGTGGTGCCGGGCAGGGCGATGCTGTGCGGGCCCAAGGAGGCGCCGGCGGCCAGGCGCACGCTGTCCATCCGCATGATCCGGTCGTGGAAGAGGTGGGTCTGCAGCACGCAGCCACGGTTGACGGTGGCGCCGTCCCCGATGCTGACCAGATCTGTCTCCGGCAGCCAGTACGTGTCGCACCACACCCCGCGTCCGATGCGCGCGCCGAGGCTGCGCAGCCACCAGTTCACCACGGGCGTACCCAGGTGCGCGGCGATGCCCCACGGCACCGCCAGCACCTCCACGAACGTGTCGAACAACTCGTTGCGCCACACGAACGACGACCACAGGGGCCGCTCCACCGGACGGAACCGGCCCACGAGCAGCCACTTGGCGGCGGTCGTGGTCAGGCAGGCCGCCAGGGACGCGGCCAGGAGCAGCGGAACGCCCGCGAGTGCCGCCAGGGACAGGCCGCCCACGTCCAGGGCCCTCTGCTGCGCCAGCAGCAGGCCCTCGGCCAGCAGTGTGCCGAGGATCACCGGCAGCACGCGGCACGCCTCGACGGCCGCGCGGGCCGCCACCAGCCGACTGGGCGGGGCGAACGTCCGCGCCGAGTCGCCGTCCTCGGCCACGCGGGGCAACGGCATCGCGGGCCGGCCGATCCACGACGACCCTGGTTCGGTGCGCACCGGTGCGTCGGACAGCACACCCACCAGGGCGTGGTCGGCCACCTCACGGCCGGCGCCGACGATGCCGGAGTTGCCGACGAAGGCCCGCCTGCCGATCCGCACGGCTCCCAACCGCATCCAGCCGCCGCGCAGTTCGAAGGGCGCCACGAGCGTGTCGTCGGCGAGGAACGCCCCGTCCTCGACCCGGAGCAGCGACGGCAGCGGCAGCACGGTCGAGATCTCGGCGCCGCTGCCGACCCGGGCGCCCAGGAGGCGCAGCCAGGCCGGCGTGGCGAGGCTCGCGTAGAGCGGGAACAGGCTGCCCCGAGCGCCGTCGAGCAGCCGCGTCACCAGCCACGCCCGCCAGGCCACGCCCCCGTCGGCGCGGTGCAGGCCGGGCGTGATCGCGCGGCTCGACAGGCGCACGGTGAGCGCGGTGAGGAGCATGCCGCACACGGTGGTCAGCACGGCGAACAGGGGTGCGGCGGCGAGCAGCCGCCAGGTCGCCCCGGACAGGGTGGCCGTGCCGCGCACCAGCAGCCAGGTGACGGCGAGCGCCGGGGCGGCGGCCAGCAGCGACAGCAGCGGCAGCAGGGTGAGGGACAGCGCGTAGGCGAGATGCCAGCGGCGCCGGCGGTCGGCCGGCGGGGCGGGCCAGGCCGGGTCCGCGAGGCATTCGGTGGGCGCGGCCGGGCGGGCGGGGGAGCCGGTCCATACCTGGCCGTCGGGGATGCGGCCGTCCAGGCAGCCGCCGGCGGCGAGTTCCGCACCGCGGCCGAGGACCGCGCCGGGCAGCAGGGTGCTGCGGTGGCCCACCCGGGCGTCCGCGCCGACGACGACCCTGCCGACGTGCAGCCTGTCGCCGTCGAGCCACCAGCCTGCGATGTCCGCCTCCGGTTCGACGCTGCACCCGTCGCCCAGCTCGGCCAGGCCCGTCACCGGGGGCATGGCGTGGAGCCGTATGTCCCGCCCGGTGCGGCAGCCGAGGATCCGGGCGTACCGCGCGGCCCACGGGGTGCCGAGCAGGGACGGCACGCCGAACGCGGCGACCGCACGCTCCGCACTCCACAGGCGCAGGTGGACGGCGCCGCCGCGCGGATGGGCGCCCGGAGCGATCGAGCCGGCCAGAGCGCGGGCGAGGGCCGCTCCGAGCAGGCAGCGCACGGGCGCGCTGAACAGCAGCACCCACCCGGCCAGGACCAGCCACCACGACGTGTGCGGCGCCCATCGGTGCGGCGCGATCCAGCCGAGGACGTCGTCCGCCGCGGCCAGCCCGACCAGGCCCCGCAGCCCGGTGACGCCGTAACCGGCCAGGGAGACGAGGAACTGCACCACCGCGGTCCGCCGGGGCACCGGCCGGGCGGGGCGCACCTCCTGCGCGGCGCCGGTCAGGGAGTCGAGATGGTCGGCCATGCTCTGCAGCACCGGATGCCGGTAGAGGTCGGCGACCGACAGGCCCGGGTGGTCCCGGCGCAGCATCGAGGCCATCCGGGCGGCGGTCAGGCTGGTGCCGCCCAGCTGGACGAAGTCGCTGCCCGGGCCGGGCCGCAGGCCCAGCAGTTCCTCCCAGACGTCCGCCAGCCGGGCAGCGGTCCCGTGCAACCGGTGGGCCGCCTCGTCGTGCCCGGCACCGGCCAGCGGCACCGGCCAGGGCAGCGCCTTGCGGTCCACCTTTCCGGACGCCCGAGTGGGCAGGTCCGCCACCTCGGCCAGCACGGGCACCAGCGGTGCGGGCAGCCGCTCGCCCAGCAGCGCCCTGGCCTTGTCGACGTCGAAGACCGAGCGGCCGTCGGCGGTCTCCTGCGCGACGACGTAGCCGACCAGCACCTGGGCGCCGGCCGCGGTGGCCTGCACGGCCGCCGCCGCGCCGCGCACCCCGGGCAGGGCGAGCAGGGCCGTGTCGATCTCGCCGAGTTCGACACGGCGTCCGCCGAGCTTGACCTGGTCGTCGGCGCGACCGAGGAACACCAGTCCCTCGGCATCGGCGCGCACCAGGTCGCCCGAGCGGTAGGCGCGCGGCGAGCCCAGCGCCGGGCACGGCCGGAAGCGCTCCGCGTCCTTGACGGGGTCGAGGTAGCGGCCGGTTCCGGCGCCGGCGATGACCAGTTCGCCCTGCTCGCCGAAGGCGACGGGATTCCCGGCCTCGTCCACCACCGCCAGCTCCCAGCCGGCGAGCGGCAGTCCGATGCGCACCGGCTGCCCGGGCTCCAGCCGGGCGGCGCAGGCCACGACGGTGGTCTCCGTGGGGCCGTAGGTGTTCCACATCTCCCGCTCGGGGCGGGCGAACCGTTCGACGAGTCCGGGCGGGCAGGCCTCGCCGCCCAGGATCAGCAACCGGACCCGGCGCAGCGCCTCCTCCGGCCACATCGCCAAGAGCGTGGGCACCGTGGAGACGGCGGTGATGCCGCGGGCGTCCAGCCAGGGGCCGAGTTCGAGCCCGGCGCGCACCAGGGACCGTTCGGCCGGCACCAGGCAGGCGCCGGAGCGCCAAGCGAGCCACATCTCCTCGCAGGAGGCGTCGAAGGCGACCGAAAGGCCCGCCAGGACGCGGTCGCCGGGGCCGAGAGGCCGGCCGCGCAGGAACAGCTCGGCCTCTGCGTCGACGAAGGCCGCGGCGGAGCGGTGGGTGACGGCCACGCCCTTGGGCGCGCCGGTCGAGCCGGACGTGAAGATGATCCAGGCGTCGTCCGCGGGCGCGGGCGCGGCGGTGGAGCCCGTGGCCGCTCCGGATGGCGGTACCAGCTCGGCGGGTTGCGGGTGCGGCCCGAGGACGTGGCACACGCCGGCCTCGCTGAACACGGTCGCGGCGCGCTCCTCGGGGTCGTCGGCGTCGACCGGGACGTAGGCCGCACCGCAGTGCAGGACCGCGAGGATCGACAGGTACAACTCCGCGGTACCCGATGGCACTCGTACGCCCACCCGGTCGCCGGGGCCGATGCCCCGCTCGGTGAGCCGCCGCGCGCGGGCGTGGGCCTCGGCGCGCAGCTCCCGGTAGGACAGCACCTCGGCACCCGTGTCCAGCGCGGGTGCGTGCGGGTGCAGCTCGGCGGTCGCCTCCAGGACGTCGACGAGCGTGCGGGGTGGCGCGGCTGCCGCGGAGCGGAACAGGGCGCGGTTCCTCGGGACTCCCGGGGAGGGGTGTGAGGTATCGAGTGCGGTCGAGGTCAAGGTCGTGCCTTTGGGTTTCCATGTCCGACGGGCCGGTGGGCCCTTTACGGCCTGTCAGACACCCTTTGCCGCGGGACACGTTCACCAACTCGGTGCAATTGATTCACAACCTGCCCATGGGGGGAAATTGATGAACCAAATACCAGAATTCACTCTGCCGTACCCTGGCACCGTTCCTGCGCCCCCGCGCCGGGGCAGGACGGCGGGACACTTCTGCCGCCGCTTCGGGACCCCGCAGCCCGCCTCGGCTCGCTGCGACGCTCATCCGCCAGGCGCGCGGCGTTGAGTCCACGGGTCAACGAGCATAGCTTGCCGCATTGCGCAAATGTGCAACCAGAGGGCTTCGCAGGACAGGTGGCGCGATGAACCAGCGGTCATCGCGGTGCGCGTGCGGATTCGGGCGCGGGCGATCTCCCACTCACAGCCCCCTGACGGAAGCCGCCGTGCCGCCTTCCGTTTCCAGGTGGCCCGGTCCGGCCGCGTATGCCAGCGGAGGTGCGATCGCCTGCGCGTCCGCACCCTCACCGACCCACAGGGCGATGAACAGCGCGGCGGTCGCCTCCAGGAGTCCCGCACGTTCGAGACCGCCGCCGGCCACCGGTTCGCAGCCCACGTCCCGCACCAACTCGCGTACCCGGCCGAGGGCCGTGTCATCGTCCCCGCAGACCGGAACGGCCAGTGGCCGCCCATCGAAGACGGGTGGCCGCATGCGCCACACGTCCTCGTGGCAGAGGTTGAAAGCCTTGACCACGTGGGCACCCGGTGCCGCCGCGGCAAGTTGCCGTGCGGCCGAGGGGCCTCCGTCCGTGAGCAGCCGGAAGCCCGGCCCGACCGGGTTGGAGCAGTCGACCAGCGCCTTGCCCTCCAGGGCCGCGTGCAGGTCCCGTGCCACGTCTACTCCCGCCCCGAAGGGCAGCGCGGCCAACACCGCCTCCTGAGCGGACTCGGCCGCCGCGCGCAGACTGGCAGGCTTCGCGCCGCCTCCGATGCGCGCCGCGAGCCGCTCCGCCTTGTGCGTGTCCCGACCCCCGATGATCACCTCGTGCCCGGCCCGCACCCACTGGGTGGCGAGCGCGTCGGCCATGTTGCCCGTTCCCAGTACGCCGATTCTCATCACACGATCCCTCTCCGTGCCTGCTTCGATCGTTCGTACCGAGGCTAGGGAGCCGGTCGGGCACCATTTGGTATGTGACGACCGACGCCTTCCTCGCCGACTGCCGCGCCCGCCTCGCCTTCGACCTGCTCTCCAACACCTGGAACGCCGTGGTGCTCTGGGCACTGCGCGACGGCCCCAGGCGTCCGGTCGAACTACGGGAGCGGATCGGGGGCATCAGTTCCAAGGTCCTCACCGAGACCCTGCGCCGGCTGCAGTCCAACGGACTGGTCGACCGGCAGGCACACCCCGGCGCACCATCACGGGTCGAGTACGAACTCACCGCTCTGGGCCGGACCTTGCTGGAGCCCATCGCCGCCGTCGGCGCATGGGCCTTCGAGTACGGCGATGAGGTGATGGCCGCCCAGGAGGCAGCATGCACTCCCGCCCCGCAGTCCCCTCGGCCAACTTGCCAGACGGGGCCCGACCGGGCTGGTACGGCGAGCGGCCACTATTCGGAGTCAGGGTGCATCTGAACCCACCGGCCGTCGATGAACTTCATCTCCACGCCGTAGTACGGCTGGGGCGGGGGGACCGGCCGCTTGCCGCGGTGTGGCGCTGGGGTCGGCTTGGGGCGGTCGGCGGGCCGCACCTTCGCGGCGCCCGGCTTCATTTTCGCGTCACGCTTGCGCAACGCTTCGATCCTTTTGAGGAGTTCGGCGCGGCTGATGTCTTTCGGTGCTCGGGCGAGACCGGGCGGAGCCGACGAACGGGCCGACGAACGGGCCGACGAACGGGCCGACGAACGATCCGCGGTCGACTGGCAGGCGCGGTGGACGGGCTGTCCACTCGTGGTGAAGACGAGCTTCTTCCTGCCCACCGGCTGCCGGCACACGACACAGCGTCTGAGCGCGGGCTTGGACCCGAATGCGTCGGACACGATCCCCCCGGATGGTGATGCCTTGGCAGGAGGGTACGCGCGCTGAGGACAGGCCGGGAGAGTTCGGGCGAAACCGAGTGCCGGCGCCGTCTTTCTCGACGCCGGGGGTCAGGGCCCGCCACTGAGGCAGCAGGCCCTGCCCGAGTGCGTGCCGCACCGCGGAGGACGTGGTCACGCGGGCGAGGTCTTTGCGTCGTGCCACGCCGCTCAGACGGCGGTGGGCCTCGTCGGAGCCGGCTCCGACGAGGCCCAGACGCACAGGCCTATGCGTCGATGCTGCGGGCTGCCCTGTCCGACGCCACAGGTCACGACCATGTCGTCCTGGTCCCGAGGGGTGCGCGGCTGTGACCGGGTCCGTCCCCGACGCGAAGTGGGATGCCTCAGCCTTCGTCGAGCACCGTCCGGATCACGTGCCGGGCATTGTGCGCCATCGCCGGGTTCGTCCTCCGGTAGTACGGCAGCGCGATCAGCGCCTGCGAGAGCGTCCGCCCCCGGCCGCGGATCCAGGTCGCGTCGTCCACGCCCAGCGCCTCGCGGAAGACCTCCCTCGCGTCGGCCGGCAGCAGATTCCAGGCCGGGAACAGATCGCACGCTGGATCACCCACCCCCAGGCAGCCGAAATCGATGACCGAGGTCAGCCTGCCCCCGTCCACCAGCAGGTTGCCCGGCATGAGATCGGCATGCAGCCACACCGGCGGACCGTCCCAGCCCGGTGCCCGCAGCGCCTCCTCCCACACGGCGGCGGCGGCATCACAGTCGACGCCCTCCTGCGGGATCCCGCGCAGTTCCTCGATCGCCGTCCGGGTCTGCGCATCGAGCGAGGCGACTGGCCCGCCGCGGTGGGCTTGCGGCGCCCCCGGCAGGGTGATGCTCCGCATGGCCGCCACGAATTCGGCCAGACCCTCGGCCAGCGGGACAGGTTCGCTCAGCTCCCCGGCCTCGGGATTCTCTCCCGCGAGCCACGCGTACACCGACCACGGCCACGGATATCCCTCGGCGGGCTGCCCGGCTCCGAGCACCTCGGGGATGGGTGTGGGAAGACGGGGCGCGAGGCGGGGCAGCCACGTTCGTTCCGTCGACACGTCCTTGGCGCCGCCCTTCACCAGCGGAAGCCGTACGACCATGTCGTCGCCCAGCCGGTACATGGCGTTGACCGTGCCGCCGGACGGAAGCCGCTCCACCGACAGCCCCACCCACTGAGGGAACTGCCCGGCGATCAGCCGCCGTACAAGGTCGTCGTCGATGGGATGCATACCGGGATGCATGTGCCGTGTGCTCATTGCGCGTCATCCGACCGCCGGACGCCGACGAGCGTCAAACTCTTTTCCGTCAGGCTCACTTTCGCAACACGCGGACACCGCCCTAAGCGGGACACCGCCCTACGGCGTGACGGACTTGACCGGTACAGGACCCCCGCCCCAGGCCCTGTGGGGGCCCGGCTTTGGCGCGGCTCAGGACCCGGGCGGGATCATGCCCCGCATGCGCTTCCTCGCCGTCCGCATCCTCCGCTCCGCCTACCACGCCCTCTCCGCCTTCGGCTGGCTGTGCCTGGCGCACCCGGCCCCGCCCATCGACCCCGCCGACTCCACCGAGCCCCCCGCCCCGACCGGCCCGCCCCCCGGCCACCCCGAGCGCCTCTGCCCGGAACGTCCCCTCACTCGCGTCGAACTGTCTCTGGAACGCCGTCTCCTGTCCCGCACACGGCACTGGGGGCCGTGACCCTTGATGCGGGAGGTGGGTCCATCCGGCTGGGCCGGCGGAGTTGATGATGTGCCGAGTGCCGCCTCGAAGGCGATCGCGCCGAAGAGTCGGTGTGACCCGGTCGGGTCCGTTCGTAACCGGCAGGGGCAGAGGCGAACGAGTCGGCCGGCGGCCGGAGTTGATGGGCCGGTTGCCGGGAAGACGTCCCGGCTCTGCCCTAGTGGGCATGCGCCCACTAGGGTGGGCGCATGCGCACTCGTCAATCGGGAGGGCGCGCCTGAGAAGGAAGGAGTGCGCGGTGTCGACGGGGGTGGCCATGCGTGATGTGCGCGAGCATCCGTTCGCCGCCGCTGAGCCGCGTCCGACCGCGCCAGGACGGACCGGCCGGCGTTCCCGTGCCGGCCGAGGCCATGGCCATGCTCGCCTCGTACCTCACCGCCGAGCGCAACCTGGGCCGCATCGCGGCCGATGCCGGCATCGGTACACTCGCGCCCACCCTGATCGGGGCCGGGCACCTGCTGTTGGCCGACCGGGACACCCCGCCGCAGGCCGACGCCGTCCGCAAGACGGTGACGACGGTCGTCGCCGGCGTCGTACGACAACCGCCGCGGTGAACGGCGGTGCCGACGTCTGCGCCAGCGGTGTTCGGCGTGCGTCTCACGCCTGTTCAGAGCCAGGCCTCGGGGCATTTCGCCCCGTCCAGTCCCGGCTTGCACGCCGGGAACTAGAACACCACAAGGGAGCGGCTGATGGGATTTCGGCTTGAAGGGCCCGTGCTGGAAGGCTCACTGGTGCGGCTGGAGCCGCTCGGCCCACAGCACGTGGCGGGTCTGGCCGCGGCGGCGGAGGAGAACAGGAACTCATACTCCTTCACCTGGGTACCCACCGCCGCCGAGGCCGGTACCTACGTCGACGCGCAGCTCGCCCGCGCGGAGACGGGCAAGCTCGCACCCTACGCACAGGTGCTGGTGCGGACAGGGCAGGTCGTAGGGGCCACCGCGTACTGGGATCCGCGGATCCGGCCCGAGGACGACCGGCTCTTCGCGGTCGAGGTGGGGTTCACCTGGCTGGCCGCATCGGCTCAGGGCACGGGAGTGAACACCGAAGCCAAACTGCTTCTGTTCCAGCACGCGTTCGAGAACTGGGGAGCGACTCGCGTCGACCTGAAGACGGATGCCCGCAACAGCAGGTCCCGCGCCGCGATCGAGGCGGTCGGCGCGCGCTTCGAAGGCGTGCTGCGGAACTGGTCGCTGTCCTGGGCTCCCGGCGAGGACGGCCTGCTCCGGGACTCCGCGATGTACTCCATCGTGGAGCAGGAGTGGCCGGGCTGCCGGGCGAAGCTGGAGGCCCGGCTGGCGAGACTCGTGGAGCGGGGCGGGACAGCGGCGTCCGGTTCTTCCCGCGCCATGGGATCACCGAGTCCCCGCAGAAGGGCCGAGATGTTCGTCGACGCCGAATCCGACCGTCGATTCAGCGGTCCGGCGACAGGTGACGAACGGAGCATGCTCGCCGGACTCCTGCGGGACCAACGCACGACCCTGGAACTCAAGTGCGCAGGCGTGGACGCCGACTTGTCCCGCCGATCCGTCGAGCCGTCCACGCTGTCACTGCTCGGCCTGGTCCGGCACCTCGCCGATGTGGAGCGTCGCTGGTTCCGGAACGTACTGGCCGGGCAGGACGCGCCGCCCCTGTTCTCCTCGCAGGACGACCCCGACGGCGACTTCGACGGCGCGGCGGCCGACCCCGCTGTCGCTGCGGCGGCGTGGCAGGCCTGGCGCGGCGAAGTGGACTTCTCCGAGCGTTTCGCCGCTGAGGCACCGAACCTCGATATCGAGGGAACCGACCCATGGCGCGGCAGGGTCTCGCTGCGCTGGGTGCTCATCCACATGATCGAGGAGTACGCCCGGCACAACGGCCACGCCGACCTGCTCCGCGAGCGCATCGACGGAGCGAAAGGGCTGTGATTGCACAACCCGCTTTCAATACCGCACAGTTGGCCGGTACGCGTTCATACGGTCAGGAGTTTCGGCTTGTCCTCTTACACCCCCGCTCCCGCGCCCGCCCACGTCGTCGACCCCGGCGGCGGCTGCCCGCACGCCCTGAACGCCGGCCTGCGGGCCCGGGGGCCCGTTGCGGACATCGTCCTGCCCGGCGGGGTGCCCGCGGCGGTCGTCCTGGGGCACGACGCGCTCAAGGAGTTCCTCTCCCATCCCGATGTGGCCAAGGACGCCCGCCACTGCCCGGCCCTGAACGACGGTACGATCCCCGCGGACTGGCCGCTGCGTGTCTTCGCCAACGCCCAGGGCATGCACACCGCCGACGGCGCCGACCACCGCCGGCTGCGCTCCCTCGTGGGCAACGCCTTCACCGCCCGCCAGGTGGAGCGGCTGCGGCCGCGCATCGAGGAGCTGACCGCCGGTCTCCTCGACGACCTGGGCCGCGCCGCGGCCGAGGACCCGGACGGCATCGCGGACCTGCGCACCCACTTCGCGCTTCCCCTCCCGATGAGCGTCATCTGCGAACTGCTCGGCGTGGACCCCGAGCATCGCGGCCGGCTGCACGACCTCACCTACACGGTGGTCATCGCCACCGACACCACCCCGGAGGAGGTGACGGCCGCCGTACGCGAGCTCGTCGAACTGCTCGGCACGATCGCGGCCGCCCGCCGGGCCGCCCCCGGCGACGACCTGACCAGCGCCCTGATAGCCGCCCGAGAGGACAGCGGCGACCGACTCAGCGAGGCCGAACTCATCGGCACCATGCGCCTGATGCTGGTCGCCGGCCACGAGACCACCCTCAACCTGATCAGCAATGCCGTACGGGCCCTGTGCACCCACCGCGACCAGCTGGCGCTGGTCCTGCAGGGCGAGGCCACCTGGTCGGACGTGGTGGACGAGACGCTGCGCTGGGACGGCCCCGTCAGCTGGTTCCCCTTCCGCTACCCCACCCGCGACCTGGCCCTCGGCGGCAGGGTGATCCCGCAGGGCACCCCGGTCCTCGCCGGCTACACCGCCGCCGGGCGCGACGAAGCCTTTCACGGTCCGGACGCCGACCGCTTCGACGTCACCCGGCCCGGCGCGGCCCGGCACCTCTCCTTCGGCCAGGGCGTGCACTACTGCGTGGGCGCTCCGCTCGCCCGCCTCGAGGCCACGATCGCCCTGGAGCGGCTCTTCACCCGCTTCCCGGACCTCGACCTCGCCGTCCCCGAGGCGGAACTGCCACGCCAGCGCAGCTTCATCGGCAACAGCGTCGAAGCGCTCCCGGTCCGACTGGTGCGCCCGGTCCGGCGCTGAGGCGCGTTTCCCGCTCACCCCAGCCTCGTCGACCACCTGTGCGGCCGGTTCGGTCCCGGATCCCCGAAGGTCAGGCCGTGGACTCGACCAGCCGCTTCATGCCGGGCTGGTCGGTGACGCAGCCCACCAGGCCGAGCGTCCGCGACAGCGCAAGGTCGCTCTCGTCGTTGACGGTCCAGGCCATCACGTCGATGCCGGCGGCGCCGCACTTCTCCACGATGGCCCGGTTCAGCTGGCGCAGTTCCACGCTGACCAGGGTGGAACCGACCTTCTGGGCGCGGCCGACGAAGGTGTCGCGGTGCGCGCTGGGGCCTGCCACCAGCACGGTGCGGGCCTGCGGCAGAAGCCTGTGGATCTCGATCAGCGCCACGTCGTGGAACGACAGCACCGAGACCCGGTCCAGCAGGTCGCGGTCGGCGAGCACCTTGGCCAGTGACCGGGCGGCGGCCACGTCCTTGATCTCCGCCTGGATCGGCAGCGTCGCACCGACGACGTCCAGTACCTCCCCGAACGTGGGGATCCGCTCGCCGAGGCCGGCGTCGAGCTCCTTGAGCTTGCGCAGCTCCTGGTCGGCGATCGGACCGGACCCGTCCGTCGTGCGGTCCAGCGTCTCGTCGTGCATCACGACCAGCTCGCCGTCCTTGCTCAGGTGCAGGTCCAGTTCGATGCCGTCCAGCCCCTCGCGTTCGGCCCGTAGGAAGGAGCGCAGGGTGTTCTCCGGCTCGGCAGCCATGACACCGCGGTGGCCGATGGTGAAGAAAGACACTCGGTTGCCGTCCTTGGATGTGATGGTCCGGGTCGGCCGCACGAGCGCCGTGGCCCCCGGCCGGCGGGCGACCTCCCGTCGGAACACCCAGCCTAACGGGCCCTCCGGCCGCGCGCGGGCCCGCCCGGACCAGGAGGACGCCCTGGTCCGAGCAGGCCGATGGTTCACGTCCCGCTGAAGTGTCAGAGCTGGTAGAAGTCGCTGTAGTGGTCGGGCGAGTACCAGACCGCGCCGGTGTTGGAGTCGACGACGATCCGGTAGGCGTCCCGGTGGGCGCCGCAGGTGCGCGGGTAGACGTCGTACTCGTAGAAGGTGTCCCCGGACGGCAACTGCCCGTCGTTGTTGTAGAACTCGCCGCCCGCGTAGCTGCACTCGCCGTCCGGCCAGTCGTACCAGCCCCGGGCGGTCGGGTAGCCGAGGTCGGACCAGGTCGCGTTCGCCGAGGCCGCGTCGGAGCATCCCGCGATGTTGCAGGAGCTGTAGACCGCCGCATTCGCGGCGGGGCTGTTGACGGCGGACACGCTGAGCACGGACGCGATGGCGGCGATCAGCACCGCGAACCGCTTGGCCCAGGACAGCTGGGGACGTCGCAGAGTCAGCAAGGAACCCTCCAATTGAAAGCACGCATGGACATGACACTCTGAGGTCCTTGTGTGACTACCGGGTGTATCGCCGGTTGCGGGGAGGGGTGATTGCCTGTGAACGGCGCGGCGACTGCCGGCCCAAGGGGTCAACGGGCCGGGATCCTCGCATCCGCTCGGGGAGCCTCACTCAGGGTGCCGACGTGCACCCGCGCGACGTGCACCTACGGTGGCGACCCGCGCCAGTCCGGCTGACCGGCCGCAGCGGCTCCGGCGCCGTTGTCCCAGCGGCCCACCTGCCGGCCCCTGTCCCCTCCGGTCAGCAATTCCGCTGCCCGGTGCTGCGTGTGTTCTGCGGCGCGTTGGGCTTCGGCGATGACGTCACCGTGTTCGCGTATCAGGTCCTCATAGATCGGCAGGTGATCGTATTCAGCTGAGCTGTGTGTCATGGCGGTCCCATTTCATGGCGATCAACAATGAGGCCGGTCCACCGTCAGGCTCGGTTGAGCCGGGCAGCGATCCCGTGGCCGATCAGCAAATACATGACGGCCGGGAGGCCGAAATTGAGGACAACGCGTAGCCCGTCTGTGTTTATCGTGAAAATGTCCTGTGACCACCAGGACAGCCAGTCCGCCGCGCCCCGCACGAATTGGACGAACACATTCGCGCGGTTCGCGTCGAGCAGGAACAACAGGATCCACAGGCCCAGCAGGCCCGCCGCGGTGTCCGCGATCATGCAGATGGTGATGGCCGTACGCCGTGCGGTGGCCTGACGGCGTACGGCGCGGTCCGGGCCCGAGGGCTCGTTGTACGCCTGGTATCCGGGAGCCGGGTCGATGTTGCTCACAGGGAAATCCGTTCTGACGTAGTGCCATGTCTGCGCGCTCGCGCCAGGGCGCCGAAATTCAGCCGGGTCGGCACCCGCTTCTCCCTGTTTCTGCGTTCCGCATGTACCGCGGCGTTACACCGCCGTCTGCGATGTCCCAAATATGGCCGCCTATACGGGCACTTGCCCAAATGTTAACGCGGCACGCCACTTTTCCGGACCGAATGGGGGACCGTGATCCCTGTGTCGCCGCAGGCTCCAGCACCGCACCCGACAGGAGATCCGCCCAGGCGCTGTCGTTCTCGGACCGCATTGAGCCGGAAGAGCGCAGGGGTTATGCGTAGTGCTCCATGACCTCCGTCACCGTCGCCACGGGGATGTCCCGGTCGGAGATCGCCTTCATCAGTGCTGCCAGGCCGCTCTGGCTGATTTCGGTGCTGCTGCGAGGTGCCCCGGCAACGATCCGGTGCAGACAGAGGATCAGCCAGTCGCCGTTGGCGGCGCAGCGGTCGAGCCTGCCGCCGGGGCTCGTCAGCCGTGCCAGAGCCGTGCCCTCGATGCCGTTGCCGTCGGTGATGCCCGTCAGGGCCTTCAGACGGTATGGCATGGCCGGCGCGAACGATTCGGTGGTCTCGGAGATGATCGACCGGGCCGTGGTGAAGTGCCTGCGCGCGATGAGATCCACCGGCACTCCGTCGGTCGTCCTGCCGAAAGCGCCGTGTGGGTAGGCGAAGTTCTCGCTGGTGAAGCCGTTCGAGACCAGCCACTCGCGCAGCCTGCGGAAGTCGTCGTCGACCTGTTGGGCGGACAGTTTGCTGTAGCTCGCGGTGTGGGCGCTCGTCGCGTACGCGTGGCCCGCCATCTCCCAGCCCGAGTGGTCCTGCAGCGACCGCATCCTGCCGATGGTCAGGGAGTCGCCGGCACCGATGGCGTCTGCGATGTTGTAACTCGTCGCCGGAAATCCGTGGCGGTCCATCACCGGCCGCGCGAGATCGTGCACCGAACGGTGGGAGTCGTCGAAGGTGACGGAGACGACTCCCCTGGGGAACACGGACGAGGTGTCGGGGATCAGCTCAACGGCCTGCAAGCGGTACGTCACCGGGCCCCCGCCAGTGTCGTACACGGCGAACGACATGTCGGTGAAGCCGGACTTGGTGGAAGGCGCCCCGGCCGGAGTGATCGAGTAGGCACCTGCCGCCGAGGTGACGTCGGCCCACTGAAGGTGGACCGTCACCCATTCCCCTTGCTGGATGTAGTTGGTTGCCGCCGCGGAGTGCGTGTGGAACTGCCAGACGAAGTAGTTGCCGAACGAGCCGGTCCCCACATAGAACGCCAGCCGGGACAGGTGAGTGGTGTTCTCCACGCGAAAGATCAGACGGATCATCTTGCCGGAGAGGTTCAGCGCGGTCATGCCGGTCCTGCGGACGTACGACTGCTTGCCGCCGCCGGTGGTGGTCACCCGCACCGACTGGCGACCGCGCGTGAACTCCCTGGTGTCGCTGAGGTCGGTGGAGGCGGTGCCCGCCCCGGCGGCCGTCCACCCGTGACCCGGCTGGAACTGCTGTGACCACACGGCCCGGCGGTACTGGGGGTGACGGCCGGTAGGTGCGTGGGGCGGCGTCGCGAGGCGACCGATGCTCGCATGCGCATCGGACCCGGTGGTGTCCCCCAGGAGTGCTCCCCCTGCCATGACAAGGCCGCACGCTCCTGCGAGGCGCAGAGCCGACCTTCGGTTGACGGAGTGTGGTGTCACGACATGCCCCCATTGGCGCGTGGAACGGCGGCGGCCTCTGATAGTGCTTCGGGTCACTTGTGGCGATCCTGGAACAGCGCTTCCGTTTGACGGACGCACATTGACACCCTGACCGGGCACCAACAGGAATGAATTGTGAAGATCAATTGGTGCCGTCCTGGCTCAGTCACACCAAAGGATCGTAGCCATTTGCGGGGCCCCAAGTGGCTCAAGGGTGCGGTGTTTACCCGGCGTTGAACATCAACGTCGCTGCTCAGAAGCACGTTCGACGACCTGTTGAACGACCTGCCGACCTCAGAGCCGGTCTATAGGTATCGACTCGGTAAAGAGGGTTCCGTGCCGGGAAGGCTTCTTGAATCCTTGAGGTCCACATACAGGGGGGAAGTGTGAAGATCATTCCGCGCGTCTGGCATCGGACACGAGGTCCTCAGACCCGCGATTGACGGCGGTGTATCGAACCCAGTGACTGCTCCGGCCCGACGGGGGCTTCGGCTGAGTCGCTGACACCGCGGTTCATGCAGTACCCGACGCCGCGGCTGCCTGCTTCAGGAACAGGCAGCCGTATTTCAGGGGCGCCGTTTTCCGGTCTGCGTTCGTTCGCGGGCCGGCTCAAGGGGAGGAACCACCATGCATATCTGCGTGCTCGGGCAGGGCTACGTCGGCCTGCCATTAGCCCTCAGCGCAGCCGAGGCCGGACACATCGTGACCGGCTACGAACCCGACCACGAACGTTGCGACAGCCTGGCCGCCGGCGTGTCCTACGTCGAGGACATCCCATCCGCCCGCCTTCAGGACGTGTTGCGTTCGGGCGCCTACCGGCCCAGCTCGGATCCGAAGGACCTCAAGGGCTTCGACATCGCGGTCATCACCGTGCCGACACCACTGACCGACAGAGCGCCGGACCTCACCTGCGTACGTCAGGCCGGGCGAACGCTGGCCACCTGGCTGGAGCCCGGGGCCACCGTGGTGCTCGAGTCCACCACTCACCCCGGCACCACCCGCGACGTCCTCATACCCCTGCTGGAGGAAGGCTCGGGCCTGCTCGCGGGGCGGGACTTCCACGTCGGGTTCAGTCCCGAGCGCATCGATCCGGGCAACGCCGACTGGCGACTGGAGAACACGCCGAAGATCGTGTCTGGTCTCACCGATGCGTGCCTGCGGCGTGTGAAGACCTTCTACGACTCGGTCACCGACGTCACCGTACCGGCCTCCGGGCTGGAAGAGGCCGAACTGGCCAAGGTCTTCGAGAACACCTACCGGCACGTCAACATCGCGCTGGTCAACGAGTTGTCGCGCATGGCTCACACGCTCGGCGTGGACGTGTGGCACACCCTGGAACTGGCGTCGACCAAGCCGTTCGGGTTCACCAGGTTCCAGCCCGGACCGGGCGTCGGCGGACACTGTCTGCCCATCGACCCCGTCTACCTCAGCCACCACGTCAAGGCGCGGCACGGGCAGACCTTCCGGCTCATCGAACTGGCCCAGGAGATCAACGAGAGCCAGCCCGACTACGTGGTGCGTCGTCTGCAGGACGCGCTCAGCAGCCGCTTGCGCCGCAGCGTGCACGGGGCACGCATACTCGCCCTCGGGGCGGCCTACAAGCCGGGCACGTCGGACACCAGGCAGTCGCCGGCGGTCCAGGTCATCGACCGGCTGCGTGCCATGGGAGCCGATGTCGTCGTCATCGACCCCTATCTGCCCGACGACAGCCGCCGGCACATCCCCTTCGGCGGAGGGCCGAGCGGCGAGAGCGTGGCGGACTTCGACGCCGTTGTCCTGCTCACCCCGCACGCCGAGTTCGACCTCGCCCAGGTCGCCGACGAGGCCGCCTACGTGCTCGACACCCGCGGCGTCATGGCACCCGCACCGCACGTCGAGCGGCTCTGACACACCCGGAAACAGCAGCCCGGGCAAGCGGCGCAGAGCAGTCGTCGGTGCATTCCCCGAATCACGGACGGCAAGTAGCGGATCCCCCTTCTCTCGCGGTGGACCGCTTCTGCTCGCCCATGCCCACGGCGCGTTCGACACCCTCGCACAGGACGGAAGCATGTACGGACACAACGGTGCGGGTGCCGCGATCGGCACCGCAGCAGGAGGAGCAGCACTGGCCGCCACCGGCGGCACGGAGCTGGGATGGATCGTCCTGGGAGCGATGCTCCTGGTGATCGGCGGGGCGGCGGTCTTCCGCCTGGCGACCCGCGGTAGGCGGGTGTCCGCTTGAGCACTTCATCACGGGCCAGGTTCACCGTGGTGACCGCTGTGGTGGCGGCGGCCCTCGCCGCTGCCACCGTGGTGGTCCACCTTCAGTCGAAGAGCCCGATCCTGACGTTCTACTGGTGGCTGGGCATGGTCGTGATCGTGCTGTGCCTGCTCTCGTTCCTCAAGGGCCGCTCCTTCACACACCTACCCGTCGCTCCCGGCCGGACGGTCGCCATCGTCCCGGCCTTCGAGGAGCCCACGGAGAACCTGCACCGCACGGTGCGGTCGTTGCTGGCCCAGACGCATCCGGTCGACGAGATCCACGTCATCGACGACGGCTCCCGGCAGCACCCCGTGGAGCCCTTCGACCACCCCCGGGTGTTCTGGCACCGGCAGGAGAACAAGGGCAAGCGCGGGGCCCAGGTCACCGTGCTCCGTCACCTCCAGGCGGAGCGGAAGCACTTCGACTTCGTCCTCACCATCGACTCGGACGGCGAGCCCTTCCCCGACGCCCTGGAGCAGCAGCTCCGCGCCATGAGCAACCCGAGGATCCAGGCCACCACCGGCATGATCTACATCCGCAACTTCGAGGAGACCTGGGTCTCCCGGGCCGCGGACATCGACATCGGCACGTCCTGCGTGATGATGCGCTCCTCACGCTCCATGCTCGGAGCCCTGGAGACCACCTCGGGAGCACTGGCCCTCTACCGGGCCGAGCTGCTCTACGACCACCTGGACGCCTACGAGGTGGAGTGCGGCACAGGTGACGACCGGTGGCTCGCGCTGAGGGCCCTCATGCGCGGCGAGGTCGTGGCCGTCAACGAGGCCGGCGTGGTCACCGACATGCCGACCACGTTGAAGAAGACCTACCGCCAGCGTCTGCGCTGGGCTCGCTCCTGGTGGTGGATGCTGCCGTTCGTCTACTCGCGGCTGTCCTTCAAGCAGCTCGTATCGCCGACGTTCGGCCTGCTCCAGCTCGTCATCACACCGGTGATGCTGGCCTGGACCGTCGCCATGACGGTCCTGACCCTCGGCGGCCGGTACCACAACCCCGGGGTCGCCCTGGTGTATCTCGGGACGTACATAGTCGTCCGGTACGGCCAGGCAGGTCTGTACGTGCTCATGCGGCCGGACCTGACCACAGGCCAGCGCTGGCGCTCGTGGCTCGTCGGGACACCCGCAGCCGTGTTCATGAACATCGTGCTGCTGTGTCCCACCCGCTACTGGGCCCTGTTCAAACTCCGCGACAACGCCTGGCAGTCGCGCGGGCTGACGGCCAAGACCGCCCTACCGGGCCGACGCCACCGCGCTGGTCCCCAGGTGTCGTAAGCGCGCACCACCGCCTTGCGAGGGTGGACACAGGGGGAGCCCGGCTCGCCCACCTCTCGCTCAGGGCCTCCGCGAGTCGAGCTGTCCTTCCGCCCGGGCGCCCATGCGGAAGGACAGAGGTGGGCTCACGCCCCGAGCTTCTTGGCTGAGCCGGGGCGACTGCTCCAGTGCGTTGGACCGTTCGGCCCGCAGCCGTTCACTCGAGGGTGAACGCTGTCGGCCCGCGCCGCGGCGACGCCCAGCGGAACTGCGGCCTTGAGGATTCCGCGTGGGCGCATGCCGCGCAGAGTGGTTCCGGTCAATCCATGGGCCGGCCGCTCCTGTCCGAGCGACGGGCACGGCAATGTCATCACTACCCCGCCGTGCAGAACACGCACCCCTCCCAGTGCGGCAGCGCACTGAGTACACGGTGGCGTGTGCATGAGGCCATCGCTGCTTCCGCATGGCCGGGGAAAGCCATGGGCGACCCGTCGTCGCGGGACGTCAGGGTGTACGCGGTCACCATGGCGTGGAAGCGGCGGAGGTGGTCCGCGGTGAAAGCCGGCTCGTAGTCCAGTTCGTTCCACCGGTGCCGGTTCAGGGCCAGGTCGGTGACGCGGAGGACGAAGTCCTTGTTGCGCGCCCGTTCTTCGGGGGACGTGCCCCAGTCGATGTCCTCCAAGTCGAAGCCGACCGCTCCTCGCCCCATGACGTTCTGGTCCTGTAGCGCGAGGAGGGCGGCGAAGCGGTAGTCCCATGGCTCCTCCACGAGATCGGTCACCGCCAGCATCAGGACGTCCACGAACGCCGCCGTACCGCCGTTGCTCAAGTACAGGCCGTCGCCATCGCCGTAGAAGGGGTTGCCCACTGCGTCACCCTACGGTCCTCGCCGCCCCCCGAGAGCGAACGCGCCCTCCGGATCGTCACGCCGCGCCACTGCCGGCTCTCCCTCCCGTGAGGGTCTGTTCGGCCCAGATGGTCTTGCCGGCGGGCAGGCAGCGGGTGCCCCAGCGGTCGGGGCGTTGGTGACCGGTTCGCTGAGGATGAGTTCGGTGGTGAAGGCGGCCTCCTCCAGCCCCCAGCGGGTGAGATGGCGGCGGATCCGCTTCCGGGTGTCGGCCACCGCCGCCGGGTCGGAGGGCGCCTCCCATTCGGCGATGTCGTCCGCCGCCGGTGCGCGGGTGCGGGCGATCAGCAGGGCGACGTCGTCGGTGGGCCGGGCGGGCAGTACGGCGTCCAGCACCGCGGTGCACGTCTCCTCCGGTGTGTGATCCGTGCCGGCGAGCACGTCCCGCAGCCGCGTGAGGCTGTCGTCGATGTCGCGGTCGCGGTGCTCGATCAGCCCGTCGGCGTAGAGCACGAGCCGGCTGCCCTCCGGCACCTCGAACTCCGTGATCTCGAAGGGCGGGGACACCAGGCCGAGCGGTGGGCCGGCGGGTACGTCGGGGAAGTGCACCGTGTCGTCGGGCAGGACGAGGGCCGGTGGGGGGTGGGCTGCCCGGGCCATCGTGCACCGTCGCCGGGTGGGATCGTAGATCGCATACAGGCAGCTGGCGCCGGTGATCGCCGCCGGGCCGCCGTCGACCGCCTCGTCCTGGAGGATCCGCTGCGAGAGCCTGCCCCTGCGAACGCCCGAGGCCCTCGGCCACCGTCGTCGCTGCTGCTGCGCGGGTACAGGCGCCACATCCCTTCGCGGGCCGGACGACCACTATCCCGCCCGTCTGTCCCACCCGTCCCTGCTCTCACACAGCGCGGACGCGGGCGGCGATGTCAACGGCTGCCCGTGGCGTCCTTCACGTAGGCTTCGTAACCCTCCTCCTCCAGGCGCTCGGCGAGTTCGGGACCGCCGGAGTCGACGATGTGGCCGTCGGCGAAGACATGGACGTGGTCGGGGCGGATGTGGCGCAGGATGCGCGTGTAGTGGGTGATCAGCAGGGTGGCGACCCGGCCGGTGGCGCGCACGCGGTTGACGCCCTCCGAGACGATGCGCAGAGCGTCGATGTCCAGGCCGGAGTCGGTCTCGTCGAGGATGGCGATCTTGGGCTGGAGGAGTTCCAGCTGAAGGATCTCGTGGCGCTTCTTCTCGCCGCCGGAGAAGCCTTCGTTGACGTTCCGGTCCGCGAAGGAAGGGTCGATCTGGAGCCGCTCCATCGCCTCCCGGACCTCCCTCAGCCAGGTGCGCAGCTTGGGGGCTTCACCGCGTACGGCGGTGGCGGCGGTGCGGAGAAAGTTCGACATGGACACGCCCGGGACCTCGACCGGGTACTGCATGGCGAGGAACATCCCGGCACGCGCGCGCTGGTCGACCTTCATGGCCAGTACGTCCTCGCCGTCCAGCGTGACCGTGCCCGAGGTGACGTGGTACTTGGGGTGCCCGGCGAGCGAATAGGCCAGGGTGGTCTTGCCGGAGCCGTTGGGGCCCATGATCGCGTGCGTCTCCCCCTGGTGCACGGTCAGGTCCACTCCGTGCAGAATCTCCCGGGGCCCGGCCTCGGTCTGTACAGAGCAGTGCACGTCATGGATCTCGAGTGTCGTCATCGGCTCTCACTCCTTCCGGCTTCGCCGGCCGGAAAGGCCGCGATCAGACCTGCGCATGCGTGGCGCCACCTCCAGGATGCGCCTCCCGTGAGCCACTGCGCGACGCCGACCGACCGCACGCGCCGCGGGTGAATGGCTGGGCATCGGCCCGCCGAGTGAAACACACCACTGCCACGTGCGTAGGCACGGGCGGCCCTGACGGGTAGGTTCCCACGGCCGGCGTCCACGGGAACGAGCCCTGTGGCCGCCCTTTGATCGCGGATAGCCCGTCAAGCCCTCCTCCAGGGAGAGAACACGAGAAATGTCTGCACAAGAACCTGCGCACCACCCGCCCCAGCGCGTCGGGGTGGTGGCCGAGTCCGTCTTCGGCGAGACGCGTGTCGCGGCGACGCCGGCGACCGTGCGCCAGCTGCTCGGCCTCGGTTACGAGGTCGTGGTGGAGTCCGAGGCCGGCGCCGCGTCCGCCTTCAGTGACCAGGCCTACCTCGATGCCGGTGCCGAGATCGGCGAGGCCTGGGACGCGGACATCGTCCTGAAGGTGAACGCCCCCTCCGACGCGGAGATCACCCGCCTGCGGCGGGGCGCGACCCTGGTCGCCCTGCTGGCGCCGGCACAAAGGCCCGAACTGCTCCGCACGCTCGCCGATGCCGGGGTGACCGCACTGGCGCTGGACGCGGTGCCGCGCATCTCGCGCGCGCAGTCCATGGACGTGCTGTCGTCGATGGCGAACATCGCCGGTTACCGGGCGGTCATCGAGGCCGCGCACGTCTTCGGCCGGTTCTTCACCGGCCAGGTCACGGCGGCGGGCAAGGTACCGCCGGCGAAGGTGCTGGTCGCCGGGGCGGGCGTGGCCGGTCTGGCGGCGATCGGCGCCGCCTCCAGCCTCGGTGCGATCGTGCGGGCGACCGACCCGCGGCCCGAGGTCGCGGATCAGGTGAAGTCGCTGGGCGGCGAGTACCTCCCGGTGAACGTCGCCCAGGAGACGAGCACCGACGGCTATGCCAAGGCGACCTCCGCCGACTACGACCGTGCCGCCGCCGAGCTCTACCACGAGCAGGCCGCCGACGTGGACATCGTGATCACCACCGCGCTGATCCCGGGCCGGCCGGCGCCGCGCCTGCTGACGGCACGGGACGTGGCGGTCATGAGGCCGGGCAGCGTCGTCGTCGACATGGCCGCCGCCCAGGGTGGCAACGTCGAGGGCACCGTGCCCGGGCGTGCGGTCGTCACCGACAACGGCGTCACCATCATCGGCTACACCGACCTGGCCTCCCGGCTGCCGGCCCAGGCGTCGCAGTTGTTCGGCACCAACCTGGTGAACCTGCTGAGGCTGCTCACGCCCGGCAGGGACGGACAGCCTGCGGTCGACTTCGACGACGCCGTACAGCGGGCCGTGACCGTGGTGCGGGACGGCGAGGTCACCTGGCCGCCACCGCCCGTCGCGGTCTCCGCCGCGCCCGCGCCCGCCGTGCAGCCCGCGGCGGCGCCCGCCGCGCCCGCGCCGAAGCAACCGAGGCTGACACCGGCGCGGCGCTTCGGCCTGATCGGGCTCGGCATGCTCGCCATGTTCCTGCTGGTTGCCTTCGCGCCCGCCCAACTCGCGGGAAACTTCACCGTGTTCGCCCTGGCAGTGGTGATCGGCTACTACGTCATCGGCAAGGTGCACCATGCGCTGCACACGCCGCTGATGTCGGTGACCAACGCGATCTCCGGGATCGTCGTGATCGGCGCCCTGCTGCAGATCGGACACGAGAGCCGGATCGTCACCGCGCTGTCTTTCGTGGCGATCCTGCTGACGAGCATCAACATCTTCGGAGGTTTCGCCGTCACCCGCCGCATGCTGTCCATGTTCTCGAAAGGCTGACCCGAGATGACCTCTATGACGGCCTCCCACGCGGCCGACCTGGTCGCCGCCCTTTTGTTCATCCTCAGCCTGGCCGGACTGTCCCAGCACCGCACCTCCCGCGCCGGCGTCGTCTACGGCATCGCCGGCATGGCCCTCGCCCTCGTCGCCACCGTCGTCGTGGCGGCGCAGAGCATCACCGCCGGAGCGGTGGCCCTGATCGTGCTGGCGATGGCGCTCGGCGCGGCGGCGGGCCTGTGGCGGGCCCGCCGGGTCGAGATGACACAGATGCCCGAACTGATCGCGGTCCTGCACAGCTTCGTCGGCCTCGCCGCGGTGCTGGTGGGCTGGAACAGCTACCTGGAGGTGGAGGCGCACGGCACGGCGCAGACCCGGATCGGTACGGATCTGCTGGGCATCCACCACGCCGAGGTGTTCATCGGCATCTTCATCGGCGCCGTCACGTTCACCGGCTCCATCGTCGCGTTCCTGAAGCTCTCGGCACGCATCAAGTCACGTCCGCTGACGCTGCCCGGCAAGAACGCGCTGAACCTCGGCGCGCTCGGCGCCTTCGCCGCGCTGACCGTCTGGTTCACGGTTCGCCCGAACCTGCCCCTGATGATCGCCGTGACCGCGCTGGCGCTGGCGCTCGGCTGGCACCTGGTCGCCTCGATCGGCGGCGGCGACATGCCCGTCGTCGTTTCCATGCTGAACAGCTACTCGGGCTGGGCGGCGGCCGCGGCCGGCTTCCTGCTCGACAACAACCTGCTCATCGTCACCGGCGCGCTGGTGGGTTCGTCCGGCGCCTACCTGTCCTACATCATGTGCAAGGCGATGAACCGGTCGTTCCTCTCCGTCATCGCGGGCGGTTTCGGCATCGAGGCGCCGTCCGGCCGCGCGGAGGAGCAGGGCGAGCACCGCGAGGTGCGCGCCGCGGAGGCGGCCGAGCTGCTGGCCCGGGCCCGCTCGGTGATCATCACCCCCGGTTACGGCATGGCCGTCGCCCAGGCCCAGCACCCCGTCGCGGAGCTGACGCGCCGGCTGCGCGAGCGGGGCGTCGAGGTCCGCTTCGGCGTCCACCCCGTCGCCGGACGCCTGCCCGGGCACATGAACGTGCTGCTGGCCGAGGCGAAGGTGCCGTACGACATCGTCCTGGAGATGGACGAGATCAACGACGATTTCGCCGACACCTCGGTCGTGCTGGTCATCGGGGCCAACGACACCGTCAACCCGGCCGCGACCGAGGACCCGGACAGTCCGATCGCCGGCATGCCGGTGCTGCGGGTCTGGGAGGCGGAGCAGGTCATCGTGTTCAAACGCTCCATGGCCTCCGGTTACGCGGGCGTGCAGAACCCGCTCTTCTTCCGCGAGAACAGCAGCATGCTCTTCGGCGATGCCAAGCAGAGCGTCGAGGAGATCCTGCGTGCGCTGGGCACCGACGGCGGGGATGGGGCGGCCCCGGTCGCGCGTCAGGCGACGGTGGCCGGCCGCTGAGCTGGTTCTGAGTCCGTCCCCCCACTCAGCCACCCTTGACGCCGCGGGCGGGGGGGGGGGGGGGGGGGGGGGGGCCGCCCCGGGGGGGGGGGGGGGGGGCGTTGTGGGGGGGGGGGGGGCGCGCCCGCGGCGGGGCGGGCGGCCGGACACCCACCCCCCGCCGCG
>NZ_JBIATN010000027.1:0-112734 GCF_042891825.1 Streptomyces sp. NPDC001852 | reverse complement strand
CGCGCGCGGGGGGGGGGGGGCGGGCGGTGGGGTGGGGGGCGCCCCCCCCCCCCCCCGCCCCCCCCGGGCCGGGGGGGGGGGGGGCCGGCGGGGGGGCCGCCCCCCCCCCGGCGGAAGGGATGCATGTTCCTGTGCGTGGAGCGACGCGGCGTCAGCCGGTCGTGCTGCCCGAGATCCACTCGCTCCACGGCATGTTCCAGTCGCTGAGGCCGTTGTCCGGGGCGAGCGTGGTCCTGTCCGCGGAATTCTTGACGACCACGACGTCACCGGTCATCGAGTGGTCGAAGAACCAGGCGGCGGGCTGCCTGCCGTCGCCGCCCCCGATGACGTCCTTCAGGCCCACGCAGCCGTGGCTGGTGTTGACCTTGCCGAAGACCGAGTCGGCACCCCAGTAGTTGCCGTGGATGAACGTGCCCGAGTCGGTCAGGCGCATGGCGTGCGGCACGGCCTCGATGTCGTACGCGGGCTTGCCGTCCTTCTTCTTGAGGCCGACGCTCGCACCGTTCATGTGGATCTGCCGGAACTTCTCGGAGATGACCATCCGGCCGTTGTACGTCGGGTGCTCGGAGCTGCCGGACGAGATCGGGATGGTCCTGATCGTCCTGCCGTCCCGTACGACGGTCATCTGCTTCGTCCGGGCGTCGACGGTGCTGATCTGGCTGCGGCCGATCTTGAACGTGACCGTCCTCTGGACGCCGTGGCGGGTGAGCCTGACGGTGACCGTGGAGCCGGGCTTCCAGTAGCTCTCCGGGCGGAAGTCCAGGCGGTCGTCGTCGAGCCAGTGGCCGACGACCCGCTGGCCGCTGCTGGAGCCGACCCGGATCTGCGACTGCACGGCGGCCTTGTCGCTGATGGGCTGGTCGAAGGCGAACGTCACCGGCATGCCCACACCGACGGTCGAGCCGTTCTCGGGGGAGAGGTGCCCGATGAAGTCGTTGGCCGGCGAGGCCGTGGTGATCGTGGCGTTCGCGGTGGCGGAGCGGCCCTTGGCGTCCTCGGCCTCTGCGGCGATCTGGTACCTGGTGGCCCGCTCCAGCACGCCGTCCGGCTTCCAGGACGTGCCGTCCGCGGACAGTGTGCCCGGAATCTCGGCACCGGTCGCGACGGCGGTCATGGTCACCTTGGTGAGCCGGCCGTTGCTGACGGTGACTCCGACGGGGGTGTTGATCCCGATGTTGTAGGCACCTTGACCGGGCGTGATCCTTATTCGGGCGTCGGAAGCGTCCTGGGCGGTCGCCCGAACCAGCCGCGCCTGCGCGGTCGGGTGGTTCCCGGCGTCGGCGCGGCCGGTCGCAGCGCTGCTGGTCCCGCCGAGGGCCGTGACGGCGAGTACGCCGCCGAGTACGCCGGCCGTGGCCATCAGCCCGGTGCGTCGCTTACGTGCCGTGATCAAACGCTTCTCCCATCGCAACCGGATTGAAAGAACCACCTTTATGCATTCATCCGGCCTGAAGGGAGTGATTTGTGGTGAATGCCACGCCTCGTGGGCAGTCGGTCCACGCCCGCCGCCCGGCGCAGGCCATGGCAGGGACGCCCGCGGCGGAAGCGGGCCGCATCGGCTGGTGCCGGCCGGCCCGGGTGGGCAGCGCCAGGGCTGCCCACCCGGGCCGGAGGGTGCCGCAGGATCAGTCGCCCTCCTCGGCGAGGGCCGCCAGCTCACGGTCCACGGCGCGCTGGTGCTCCTCCGCCTCGTCGCGGGCCCTGCGCGGGCTCCAGCGGCCGGCCATGGCGAAGATGAACGGCAGGAAGATCACTTGCCCGGCGACACAGATCAGCCACCAGGTGCGCCACTGTCCGGGGCCCTGGGCCGCGGCGCTCTTCACCTGGGATCCGTAGCGTTGCAGCAGCGCCAACTGCGGCTGGGCCCTGTGCACGGTCGCCAGGCCGTCGGCCCCGACCTCGTGCGCCGCCTGGGCCGCCAGTGCCGGCGGGACCGCGGTCGGAGGGTAGGCGTCGAGTCTGGCGAAGAGCCGGGGGTGCGCGTCGATGACGGCCAGCGCGGGGGCGGCCTGGACGCCGGCGGCCTTCACCTGGGCGCCGTGCTCGACCAGTGGCGTGGCCGACGTCACCACGACCGGGACGAACGCTGTGGAGATCGCGACCACCGCCCGGATGATCCATCCCCACACGGCCAGACCGGTCGCCGTGGCGGCCGGGTTGTGCTTCTCCACGGTCTCGGTGAAGCTCGCCATCCAGGGCGCGTAGGTGACGCCGGTGAGCACACCGATGGCGACGAACAGTGCGGCAAAGGTGTAGTAACCGGTGTGCGGTTGTGTCGCGCGCAGGGCGAAGAGCGCGGTGACCGCGATCGAGCCGACGGCTCCGACGATCATGAAGGGCTTGCGCACCTTCAGCTTGTCGGAGAGCAGCCCCGCCGCCACCAGTGCCACCGCGTTGGCCGCCCAGTACCAGTTGGCCAGCCCGTTGGTGCGCTGCTCGCTGTAGCCGAAGGTCGCCGCGAAATAGACGACGAAGTTTCCCACGGCGCCGAAGTAGAGCAGGAGGAAGAGGCTGACGGCCGTGGCCGAGCCGACGACGTCCAGCCGCAGCATCTGCCGCCAGTGGCCCGCGGCCGCCGCCGTCGGATGCGTGCCCTTGGCCCGCGCCTCGACGAGCGCACGGTCGCGGAGGCTGACCATGATCTGGTCACGCAGCCGGGGCGAGAGCTCACGCAGCCCCACCAGCGCCAGCACGAAGACACCGAGGCAGGCCCAGCCGGAGTAGCGCAGCTCGTCCTGCCAGCCGGCGAAGGACAGGGTGCTGCTGGTGACGACGGTGACGACCAGGCTCCCGATGACCGGGCCCATGGTCCAGTAGCCCATCGCGGTGGCTCGGCCGAGCTGTGGGGAGAAGTCCCGGATCAGTGCCGGCGTGGCCACCAGCACGATGCCTTCGATGAAGCTGAGGCCGGCGAAGAGCACCAGGTAGGTGGTCTTGTCCGGGGCGCTGGGCAGGCCGAGGAGGCTGAGCAGGGCGGCGATGAGAAGCCCGTAGACCACCATGTTGGCCCGGCCCCATCGGTCGGCGAGCCCCGCCACCAGCGAGGCGAAGGCACCGACCGCGTTGCCGATGACGCTGACCCACACGAAGTAGCCGTAGGTCATGTGGAAGTGCGTGATGATCGACGTGGCGACCGCGTACTGCACGTAGAGGGCGTAGTACAGGACCACGGTGGTCACCACCACGATCCCCAGGTACGCCATCCGGCGTGAGGTGACGGGGTAGTGGTCCAACTCGCGGCGCCACAACCGGGCGGCGCGGTGGGGGGTTTCCGGCGTGCCGGTACCGGTATCGGCCGGCCTGAGATTCGTGTCGTCGGGCGAAGCGGGCATGGCGGTCATGCGGCGGCTCCTGGGGTCGGGCCCATGGGCCCGGTGCGGTGGGTGTGGACAGCGCACGCCTTGCGGTGCGGCGGGCACGAGCACTGTTCGGCCGGGTGGGCCGGAACCCGGGTCTCTGTCGAGACGGGGAAGATGTGCGCAGAGGCTAGTACCGACCAGTCGGTACGGCCTAGAGGGGTGCGTGGGGATACCGAAACGTGACCTCGCGCCGGGGGAGTCGTGGGGGCTCCTTGCGCTGCCCGTCCGCGCGGAGGCGGTCTTGGACTGTGTGGTGCAAGCTTCGAAGAGCAGGGGGGACCTCGCCGGTGGGCCGAGGTGCGGGGTTCGCGGCATCTCGGCCGGCCACGGGCGCGATGACCTGTGAGGGTGATCATGAGTGTGAGGGATCCGAAGGCCGGGCACGCGGAAGCGGTGGATCAGGGCGTCACGACGCCGGGCGCCGCCGTCGCCGAGGGCGATGCGCCACTGGCGGGGTGTGCGGCGCTGGTGACGGGTGCGTCCAGCGGCATCGGTGCGGCCACCGCCCTGATGCTGGCGCGGCAGGGCGCCGCCGTGGCGGTGGTCGCCCGCCGTACCGGGCGGCTGGAGGACCTGGCCGCAGTGATCCGAGATCGGGGCGGCTCGTGCAGCGTGCTCACCGCCGACCTCGAGGACGCGACGCAGGCACGTCGGGCCGTCGAGGACGCCGTGGACCGCTGCAGGCGGTTGGACGTGCTCGTGAACAACGCCGGATACGTGGCCATGGGCGCCGTCGGGGAGGGCGACCCCGCGGAGTGGGAGCGGATGGTCGATCTCAACCTCAACGCCGTCCTGCACCTGTCGCAGGCAGCGTTGCCCCATCTGCTCCGCGCGGCGGCGAACGGCCCGCGCGGGGTCGCCGATCTGGTGAACGTCAGCTCGGTCGGAGGCCGGGTGGCGCGCAGGAACAACGCTGTGTACTCCGCGACGAAGCACGCGGTGGGCGCGTTCAGCGAGGCGCTGCGTCAGGAGGTGACGGGAAGGGGCCTACGGGTGGGGCTGATCGAGCCGGGTCTGACGGTGACGGAGATGGCGACGGGCCCCGGGGCCGCCGCCGCCCGCGGCATGCCGCAGAACGCTTGGCTGGAAGCCGAGGACATCGCCCGTGCCATCACCTTCGTGATCACTCAGCCCCCGCATGTCGCCGTCAACGAGATCATGGTCCGCCCCACGGCCCAGGAACACTGACCGCCGACCCACTGGGAACCATCCATGACCGGCCTGACCGTCGTCCTGTTGCTCGTGGTCCTGGCCACGGCGGTGGCGACCGGTGCCCGGCGCTGGAGCCTGCCCGCTCCGTCACTCCTCGTGATCGCCGGTCTGGTCGTGGGGCTGATGCCCTGGGTTCCCGAGGTGCGTCTGCCGCCTCAGGTGATCAACGTGCTGGTGCTGCCTCCGCTGCTGTACGCCTCGGCCGGGGAAATCTCCGTACGCGACCTGCGCGCCGTATGGCGGCCCGTGAGCGGACTGGTCTTCGGTCTGGTCGTCGTCTCGGCCCTCGCCGTCGGGTACGTGGCCGCCGCCCTCACCCCGCTCACCGCCGCGACCGCGCTCATCCTCGGCTCTGCCCTGGCCAGCACCGACCCCGTGGCCGTCACCGCGCTCGGCCGGCGTCTGTCCCTCCCGCCGCGCGTGCAGGCCCTGGTGCAGGCGGAGAGCCTGTTCAACGACGCCACGTCGCTGGTCCTGTACAAGGTCGCCGTGGTGACCGCGGTGACCGGCAGCGCCATCAGCGTGTCCGGGACGGCCCTGCAGTTCCTGGTTCTCGCAGGCGGCGGAGCCCTCATGGGTGCGGCGGTCGCCGCGCTGGTGACGCTGATCCGCAGACGGACCGACGACCCCATGCTGGAGACCGTCATCGCGTTGGTCACCCCCTACGCCTCCTACGTCATCGCGGAGGAGTCGCACACCTCCGGCGTGACCGCCGTCATCGTGTCCGGGGTCGTCCTCGGCAGCACCGGCCACAAGCTCAGCAACGCCTCCGTCCGCCTCCAGGTCCACGCCGTCTACGACACCGTGACCTTCCTGCTGGAGAGCGTCGTCTTCGCCCTGATCGGCCTCGAGCTGCCCTCCGCCGTCCGCCATCTCGCGCGCGACGAGCACGGCTGGCCGCTGTGGGTGCCGGTGATCGCCTTCACTCTCCTGGCGATCCGCCTGCTGTGGATCTTCCCGCTGTCCGCCCTGATCCACGGCCGGCACAGGATGGGCGACAACCGCCTGTCCTGGCGCGTTCCGGCCGTCCTGTCCTGGGCGGGCACCCGGGGCGTCATGCCGCTGGCGGCCGCGCTCTCCATCCCCCTGGTCACCCACACCGGGGCGCCGCTGCCCCACCGGGCGCTCATTCTCACGCTCACCACCGGGACGGTCGCGCTCACTCTCGTCTTCCAGGGTTTCACCCTGGCCCCGGTCGTGCGTCGCTCCGGCATCGCTCTGGAACCGGAGCACACCGCTCGCGAGGAGGCGCGGACCCGCCGGCACATCGCCCATGCCGCTCTCGACGAGCTCAAGCAGCTGGGAGATCTGGATGAGCTCGGCGAACTGGGTGCCGCCGCGCAGGCCGCCCTGAAACAGGCCCGCCGTCATCTGGAAGCGCGCATTCACCAAGTGGAAGACGCCCACTACAGTGACCCGGACGCCCGTCCTGCCGACGCCTACCGCGAGATTCGCCGGACACTCATCGCCATCGAGGCGGCCGAGCTCCAGCACCTCTACGAAGAGAACAAGATCAGCAACGCCACCCGGCGCCGCATCCAGTACGAACTCGACCTCGAAGAAGCCAGCCTGCGCCCCCGCGACTGACCCCCGGCCCGGTCACCCTCGCCGCCACCTGCTGCCGACGAATCCGACTCGGGTCACCGGCCGGGCTCGGGGAGGGGCTGTTCGGTCCAGATGGACTTGCCGGTGCGGGTGTGGCGGGTGCCCCAGCGCTCGCAGAGTGCGGAGATGAGCTGCAGGCCGCGGCCGCCCTCGTCGGTGGCGGAGGTGTGGCGGATGTGCGGCGTGGTGAGGCTGGCGTCGGAGACCTCGCAGATCAGTGCGCGGCTGCGGAGCATGCGCAGCCGGATGGGGCCACAGGCGTGCCGGACGACGTTTCCGACCAGCTCGCTGACCAGCAGCTCGGTCGTCATGACCAGGTCCTCGTCGGACAGGCCCCAGTCACTGAGCTGGGCGCGGACCAGGTCGCGGGCCTGGCCGGCCGCCACCGGATCCTCGGGCAACGGCCACTCGGCGACGTTCTCCGCGTTCAGCGGGTGGGCGCGGGCCAGCAGCAGGGCGGCGTCATCGCTCAGTGCGCCGTGGGCGGGGAGGAGGGCGGAGGTGAGGTCGGCGCAGAGAGCGTCCAGGTCGGACGCGTCGGGCGATGAGGTCGGCATGGCGCGCACGGACCGCGAGAGGAGCTCGGCGAGGTGGCTCATGCCCGTGGTGACGTCCCGCTCCTTGCTCTCGACCAGACCGTCGCTGTAGAGGGCGAGCAGGCTGTCGGCGGGCAGTACGGTCTCGTGGGTTTCGAAGGGCGGGGCGGCCACCCCCAGGGGCGGGTCCGGGGTCATGGGCAGGAAGGTGACGGTGCCGTCGGGGTGGGCCACCGCCGGGGGCGGCTGGCCGGCGCTGGCGTACGACAGACGCCGGCTCACCGGGTCGTAGATGCCGTACAGACAGGTCGCGAAGGCATCGTTCCCCAGGTCGCCGACGATGTCGTTGAGGTGGCCGAGTATCTCGTCGGGCGGCAGCTCCAGCTCCGAGAGGGTGCGCACGGCCGTGCGGAGCCCTCCCATGGTGGCGGCCTCGGCCATGCCGTGGCCCATGACGTCGCCGATCACGAGTGCCACCCGGGCCGCGGAGAGCGGGATCACGTCGTACCAGTCGCCGCCGACATCGGCTCCCTGCTTGGCCGGCTGGTAGCGCGCCGCGGTCGTCAGCTCGGGCAGCTTCGGCAGCGCCTGCGGCAGCAGGCTGCGCTGGAGGGTACGGGCCCGGGTCGTCGCCTCGTCGTAGAGCCCGGCTCGCTCCAGGGCCTGCGCGATCAGTCCGCTGAGCGCGGTCAGCAGCGTTCGTTCGTCGTCGTCCAGTACCCGTGGCCGGCCGAAGGAGATCACCGCCGCGCCGATCTCGCGCCCCGACACCGCCAGTGGCAGAAAGGCCCACGCCTGCTTGGCGCCCTCCCGGACCAGGGTCTCGGTCCCCGGATAGCTCTTGAGGAACTCCTCCGGGGAGGAGATGCAGAGGGGGGTGCGGGTGCGCAGGGCGTCGCCCACCGGATTCATGGTGTCCCGCACCGACCAGCGCCCGTCCAGCAGCCGGGTGAAGCGTTCCGTGTATCCCCGGGAGCCGACCACGGTCAGCCGGTCGCCGACCGTGCCGAGCATGACCAGTCCGGTGGCCCCGAGGGGGGTCATCACGCCGTCGGCCACCGCCGCCATCACGTCCTGGGCCGTGACGGCCTCGGCCAGCTCCCGCGTGATCCGCTGCACCAGGGCCGCCCGCTCCGCGGACGCCCGCTCCGCGTCGGCCCGCTCGGCCTCCCGCAGATGCCGCTCGGTGGTGTCGGTGATGTAGAGCGTGAGGCCTTCCGGCACCGGCACCAGCCGCAGGTGGTACCAGGACGTCCCGTCCGGGCCCGGTATGTCGAATCCGGCCGGCCGGCCCGTGGCCGCCGTGGCCCGGCACTGTTGCTCCAGCCCCGGTACGACACGTACCGCGGGAATGTTCCAGAGCAGGGCTCCGGCCACGTCTCCCGCTGAGCCCAGGAGCCGCTCGGCGGCATGGTTGAGGAATCCGATGCGCCACTCCGTGTCCAGGGAGACGAAGCCGTCGCTCATGTGCCGCAGGGCCTGCCCCACCGACTCGGCGGCGGCATGCGTTTCGCTGCTGTCCCGGAGGGTGCCGAGCACCTTCACCGGTACCCCCTCCTCGTCCGTGATGGTCCGGGCGCGGGCCTCGATCCAGAGGTAGGTGCCGTCCTGGCGCCGGATCCGGTACTCGTTCTGGAAGCCGCCGCGCAGCTGGATGCCCGTGTCGAAGCCGGCCACCGCCGCCGGCAGGTCGTCCGGGTGGATCAGCGCCGCCCACGCCTCGATGCCGCCGTACATCACATCCGGATCGACGCCGGCCAGCACCTCCTCGACGGGCCCGTCGGCGGTCAGCTCGCCGGTGCGCAGGTCCCAGGTGTACGCGATGGACGGCACCCCCTCCTCGTGCCGTGGGGGGGCCTCCTTGGGTCCCGACCCGCTTTCCAGGGCGCGCAGCAGGGTGGGGGACGGATTGAGGATCCCGGACGACTTGAGCCTTCCGGACATCCAGGCCGCCACCTCGTTCAGAAACGCGCGCTCCGACGGGCCGGGTTCGGCGCCCGGGGCGAAGAGGACGGAGAGCGCGCCGCGTCGCCGGCCACGGCCCGGAATGGGGACGGCCAGGTGACCGATGCCGGCGGGGAGTCCGGAAGGCCACAGGGCGGCGGGGTCCCGGCCGGGGACCGGGTCGGGCGGGGCCAGGTCGCGCTGCCAGGTGACGGTGTTGTCGAGGGCGGCCCGGCTGGGCGGCGCCGCGCCCCGTACCGGGATGATCAGCCAGGGGCGGGTCATCGACTCCGGCAGGCCGCTGTCGGCCACCAGGTAGAGGACGCCACTCATGCCGCCGCCCGGAAGGTGCACCATGCCGCCCAGGCCGTGCACCTCGGCCACCGCCTGCTGGAGTGCGGTCAGCAGCACTTCGACATCGCGCCGCTCTTCGTCCACGGCGTCGAGCAGCCGCATGCGCACGCGGTGTCGCTCCAAGGGCCGCACAGTCTGCATGGTTCGCAGTTCCTCCGGCTGGTGCAGCGGACGGGGGGTTCGGGGCATGGACGTTCCGATGCCCTGCGTATCGCTGCCTCTGGGATTCACCATGCCGACTGTCGCCTCCGCTCGCCGCTCGGCGGCTGGGCTGGATGTGATCGTATGGGGACACAGCGATCTGATTCGCCGGATCCATCTTAATCCGGATGAATTTAGGCGATTTAATCCGCCCTGGAAGGTTTTCGCAATGGATCGACTGTCTGTGGCATTGGCCCCACTTTCTGTAAGCATGCAGCTCGACCACGTGGACTCATCACACGAATCCGAGGCCACCTGCATGCGCCGGGCACATGTCGGATCCGCTTGCAGGCCCCTATCGTGCGCGGCACGCGCGAGGAGATGGGGAGTCACCGACATGACGCGTCACGACGAGGCCGGTCGCCGTAAGGCCGGGCCGGAGGCTGATCCGTACGAAGAACTGAGCGTGCCCGTCAGCGGCGGCGAACTCGCCGTGCTGCGCTGGCCCGCGGCCGAAGCGGGCGCCCCCGTCGTGCTCGCGGTGCACGGCATCACCGCCAACGCGCTTTCCTGGGCGCGGGTCGCCCACCACCTCGCGGGCCGGGCCACTCTCATCGCGCCCGATCTGCGCGGCCGGGGCGGCAGCCGGTCGCTGCCCGGCCCGTACGGCATCGCGGCACACGCCGCGGACGTGGCCGCGCTCGCCGACGCGTTCGGGTTGCAGGGTGCGGTGCTCGCCGGCCACTCGATGGGCGCCTTCGTCAGCGCGTTCACCGGCGTACACCATCCAGGGAGGTTCGCCTCGCTCGTCCTCGTCGACGGCGGGATCGGCTTCCCCGCACCGACCCGTCTGGACCCCGACGCGCTCCTCGACGCCGTCATCGGCCCGGCGATGCGCCGGCTGGCGATGACCTTCCCCGACCGGCAGGCCTACCGTGACTACTGGCGGGATCATCCGGCCTTTTCCGGCTCGTGGTCGCCGTGGGCGGACGCCTACGTCCAACGCGACCTCGTCGGCGCGGAACCGCGATTGCGCTCGTCCTGCGTCCGCGACGCCGTGCGCGTCGACGGCACACAGGTGCTGTGCGATCCCGAGGTACTGGCCGCGGCAGGTCAACTGAAGCTTCCCGCCCGGCTTCTGTGGGCCGAGCGGGGCCTGATGGACGAGCCGCAGGGACTGTACGACGAGCAGCGGCTGGCCGCCGCCGGCCTCGCCCCCGCCCGGCCGGCGACGCACCGGGTGGCCGGCGTCAACCACTACACCGTACTCATCGGCGACGACGGCGCGCGCACCGTGGCGGGCCATCTGCTCGACGCGGCGGGCGCGAGCGGCGGTGTGGTCGGCACGAGCGGCTGACTGGGTAGACCCGTGGCAAGCACGGGTCTTCCGCATGAACCAGTCGTTCCGGATGCAGGAGAGTGAGCTATGCGTGTTCCGATGACGGTCGCCGACTTCCTCGAGCGGGCCGAGCTGGGTTTCGCCTCCGACACCGGTGTGGTGGACGAGCCGGATCAGCCCGGTGTGCCGGTACCGGAGTCGACGTACGGGCGGCTGGGCGAGCGGGTGCGCGCCTGGCAGGCGGGGCTGGACGCGCTGGGCGTGGGCGAGCGTGAGCGGGTGGCGGTGGTCAGCCACAACTCCGCACGGCTGCTGGAGCTGTTGTTCGCGGTGCCGATGAGCGGTCGCATCTGCGTGCCGGTCAACTTCCGCCTGGGGCCCGACGAGGTCGAGTACGTGGTGCGGCAGAGCGGCTCGTCGGTGCTGCTCGTCGACCCGGAGCTGGACGAGGCGCTGTCCGGGGTCAAGGCGCGCCACCGGTTCGTCCTCGGGGAGCAGACCGAGAACGAGCTGATGCGGTTCGGCGTGGCCCCCCGCCCGTGGTCGGAACCGGACGAGGACGCCACCGCCACGATCAACTACACCTCAGGGACCACGGCCCGCCCGAAGGGGGTGCAGCTGACCCACCGCAACATCTGGGTGAACGGGGTCACCTTCGGGCTGCACACCAGGGTGTGGGAGCGCGATGTCTACCTGCACACGCTGCCGATGTTCCACTGCAACGGCTGGGGCATGCCGTATGTGATGGCCGGACTGGGCGTGAAGCAGGTGGTGCTGCGCAAGGTCGACGGCGCGGAGATCCTGCGCCGGGTCGACCGGCACGGCGTGACGCTCATGTGCGGCGCGCCGGCGGTGTGGAAGGCGGTGCTGGACGCGGCGGCTTCCTGGGAGGGGGAGATCCCCGGCCGTGACCGGGTACGGATCGTGTGCGCGGGGGCTCCGCCGCCGAGCACGCTGATCCAGCGGGTGGGGGAGGAACTGGGCTGGGAGTTCACGCAGATCTACGGCCTGACCGAGACGTCCCCGCTGCTCACGTTCAACCGGTCCAGGCCGGCGGATGCGGGACTGCCCGCCGGGGAGCGGGCGCGCAAACTGTCCCGTGCGGGACTGCCCGCGCTGGGAGTCAGGCTGAAGGTCTCCGGGACCGGCGAGGTCCTGGCCCGGTCGAACGTCGTGCTGGACGGGTACTGGGACAAGCCGCAGGAGACCGCGGTGGCCCTGGAGGACGGGTGGTTCCACACCGGCGACGGTGGCAGGATCGACGAGTCCGACGGTCACCTGACGATCACCGACCGGAAGAAGGACGTGATCATCACCGGCGGCGAGAACGTGTCGTCGATCGAGGTGGAGGACGTCATCTTCGGCCACCCGGCGGTCGCCGAGGTCGCCGTCATCGGCGTGCCGGACGAGAGGTGGGGCGAGACGATCAAGGCCCTCGTGGTGCTCGCCGAGGGGGCCACGGCGACCGAGGCCGACATCATCGCCCACTGCAAGCAGCGCATGGCCGGCTACAAGGCGCCGACGAGTGTCGAGTTCCGCGACGCCATCCCGCGTACGGCCACCGGCAAGATCCAGAAGTTCAAGCTCCGCGAGCCGTACTGGTCCGGGCGGAACCGGAAGGTCAACTGACCGCCGGTCTCGTGGCAGTCCGGCTTCACACGGTGTACCGGGCGGGGGTGGTGCCCCGGGCGGCCGGGCATAGACTCGAGCCGGTGCGCCCTCGGGCGGGGCCCGAAGCGGGAAGTGGGTGTCCATGAGCGGGGAATGGACGGGGGCCGGACTGCCCCCGGCGGCAGCCGCGCGCATCGGGGAGGTGCGGAGCAGCGGGACATGGTCCTCGGCGCTGTCCACCGGTGAGTTCGCCGCGCTGCGCGCCGTGGGGTTCGAGCCGGTGGGCCAGGTCATGGGCTCGGCCGTCTACCACGTGGGCCGCAGCGGCCGGTACTGGGGCTATCACGACTGTCTCTACGGAGGCATGCAGTACGCCTTCAGCAGCGCCCCGGCGCCCCTGGCCCTCTCCGGACGCGGCGCCCCGTCCGCCGGGCTCGTCGAGGTGCTCGACCGGGCGCGCCGCTCGGCCCTGGACCGGATGACCGCCGAGTGCTCGGCCCTCGGCGGCGACGGGGTCGTCGCGGCACAGCTGACCGTGGCGCCCTTCCCGGCCCAGCCCCACTGCCTGGAGTTCAAGGTGATCGGGACCGCGGTGCGCGCGGCCGGGACGGTACGGGCGCCGCAGCCGTTCACCTGCCACCTCGACGGCCAGGCGTTCGCGAAGCTGATGACCGCGGGATGGGTTCCGGTGGAGCTGCTGTACGGAATGTCGATCGGCGTACGCCACGACGACTACGGCATCCGCGCACAGACGCGCTCCTGGAGCAACACCGAGGTCGGCGGCTGGAGCGAGCTCGTCCAGGCAGTGCGCTCCGACGCCCGTGCGCACCTGTGGGCGCAGACGGGACGGCGCGGCGGCGACGGCGTGATCCTCTCCGCGGGCCGCCTGCGCATCTGGGGCGAGCCGTGCATGCGCAGGAGCAACGACGACCAGGAGGACCACGTGGCCGAGGCGACGCTGCTGGGCACCACCGTCGCCCGCTTCACGGTGCGCGAGCAGCCGCCCCGCACACTCACCGTGATGCCGCTCGACCCGGAACGACGCCGGCGGACCATGCGCAGCACCGCCACCGACATGCGATGAGGGGAACCCGTTCATGACCGTCTTCAACCCCGCCGACGGCACTTCTGACGGCATGTCCGCCCAGGGTGTGCCGGCCGACGCGATGCGGCGGCTCGCCGAACTGCAGCCGGGCAAGCCGGGTTCGATCTTCACCAGCGACCTGTCGGTCAACGAGTTCCTGCTGGTCCGCGAGGCGGGGTTCCGGCCCATCGGCCTCGTGCTGGGCAGCTCGATCTACCACGTGGGCATCCAGCTGGGCCGCTGGGGAAAGAACCAGGAGCTGACGACGCTCAGCCAGGCGATGTACCACGCCCGGGAGCTGGCGATGACCCGTATGGAGGCGGAGGCGGCCCAGCTGGGCGCGGACGGCATCGTCGGCGTGCGGCTGAGCGTCGAGGCCCGTGAATTCGGCAACGACATCGCGGAGTTCATCGCGATCGGCACCGCCGTCAAGGCCGATCACCCGGCGCCGGGCGGCAACGGCGGCAGCTGGCGCAACCTCAAGGGCCAGCCGTTCACCTCGGACCTCAACGGTCAGGACTTCTGGACGCTCATCCGTGCCGGCTACGCCCCCCTGGGCATGGTGATGGGCACCTGCGTCTACCACATCGCGCACCAGCGGATGGGGCAGATGTTCTCCAACATCGGCAAGAACGTGGAGATCGAGCAGTTCACGCAGGCCCTGTACGACGCGCGGGAGCTGGCGATGGCGCGGATGCAGCACGAGGCGGAGGAGCTGCGGGCGGAGGGCATCGTCGGCGTTCAGCTCAACGCGCACAACCACCGCTGGGGCGGTCACACCACCGAGTTCTTCGCGATCGGCACGGCGGTGCGGCCCCTGCGCGAGGACCATGTCATCGAGCGCCCGACGATGGTGCTCAGCCTGGACGGCTGAGCGCCCGGCCCAGCAGACTCGGATCGACCGCACACCACGAGAGGCCCCCGCGATGACCTCGCCACACGACCCCGTCCCGTTCGAACCCGGCGGGGAACCGGACTCCGTCGACCTGCTGACGGCCGCGCTGCGCAGGGACGCCGCCGACCTGGAGGTCTACGCCCAGGTGCTCACCGGGACCCTTGCGGAGGCGCTGCCGCCGGGTTCCGTCGCCGTCGAGCGCAGGCGGGGCCTGGCCGACCGGCTCGCGGGGCGCGACGGACGCGTCGAGCGGGTCGAGGTCTCCCTCGGTGAGCAGCGTCTCGTGCTCGACCTGGCGGGCGGGCATCCCGAGGGCGAGGTGTGCAAGGAGGTCCGCGGCGTGGTGCTGTCGCGGCGCCCCGTGGCGCTCGACGAGTGGGTGCGCGAGCTCGCGCTCGCGGTCGCGGCCCGCGCGCGGTCCGACGCGCGGGCACGGGCGGCGCTGGAACGGCTGGTGCTCGGGCAGTAACGCCGCCGCCCGAGCACCGACCGGCCCGCCGGTGGCCGGTCCCGGCCCACCTCCTTTCGAGGTCATCCGCAGGTCAGCACGGGGTTCACCCAGTCGCCGTGGTCGTTGCCGCTGCCGTCGCCGCCGTCCCCCACGGACAGGTCGAGGACCTGCCCGCCGGTGACGGGGACGTCGATGGTCAGGGGCGCCGACTTGCCGTTCAGGACGGGGGTGGTGGTGAGGACCTTGCCGTCGAGGAGGACGGAGAAGGTGACGGTGCCGGGGTCGCCGTTGTCGACGCCCACGGTGGCGGTGAACCTGCTGCACCGTCCGGCGAGGTGAACCATGACGTCGCTGGGCGAGTTGGTACCCAGGCCCTTGGCGTAGACGGTGCCGGCGAGCGTGAGCGGTGTGCCGTCGTTCGCCGCGGTGCCGCCGACGCTCTGGTCGCGTTCGACCGGGCCCCAGCCATTGCCGGCCGACAGGAACGGCAGGTCGCTGACCTGGTCGGTCCCGGCGGGCGGCGGGGGCGGGACGGCGGCGACGATCCGTTCGTCGGTGACGGTGGCGGACCGGTGGCGCCGGACGAACGCTGCCGTGGCTTTCAGGGCGCTGGTCTTCGCCATGTCGGCGGGGGTGGTGACGTCCCAGCTGAAGGTGACGGAGGCGCCGGGCGCGATCCGCCCGGCCGTGGTGGGCGTGGGCTTCGGGGAGACGGTCCAGCCGTCGGGTGCGGCGAGGCGCGCCGTCACGCCGGAGGCCGTGGGGGCGCCGGCGGGCACCTGGAAGGTCGCGGTGGCGGTGAAGTGCTGCCCGGCACCGGCCGACCCGGGCGTGTTCAGGGTGAGGTGCGCGCCCGGCGCGGCGGGCATGGCGTAGCGCGTCCGGTCGTAGCGCGGGCTGTCGTTCGGCGTGACCCTCAGCGAGGACGCGTAGCTGCCGTAGTCGGTCAGCGCGACCTTGCCGAGGCCGCCGGTGGAGCCGTCCAGGTTCCACACGGCGATGGCTATCCGGTTGTTCCCGTTCGGGTTCAGGATGCCGTCGGGGACGGGGAAGCTGTGCTGCGGGCCGAGGTAGTTGACGTAGTTGCCCATGTCCCAGCCGTTGACGTAGATCTCGGCGCGGTACCTGCGCGACGGGTCGTCGGTGAGGGTCAGGCCGAGCGAGGTGTCCTGTCCCTTGGGGAGGTCCAGGGCGACGTCGGTGGTGTACCAGGAGACGCCCGGGGTGGTGTCGGTGGCGGGCAGGGTGGCCGGGGTCCAGTCGCCGGTGGGGTAGCCGGGCAGCATCCAGCCGGCCCGTTCGCCGTACAGGCCGCCGGTGGCCAGCGGGCCGCGCACGGTGTCGACGGGGGTCTCACCGCCGCGGACGCCCTGCAGCCGCCAGGTGACCGTGTTCAGCGGGTTGCCGTCGAGGAGCGCGCCGGTCAGGCCGCGGGCGGCCTTGTTGCCGTTGGACTCGTTGTAGTCCTCCTCGTGGCCCATGTCGACCGTCAGCACCGAGATCACGTTGTCCGCGCCGGCCTTGACCGCCCCGGCCGGGAAGTCGTAGGTCTTCTGGCCGTCGGTGGTGGAGCTGCTGAGGAAGGTGCCGTTGAGCCAGACCGAGGAGGCCGCGGCCTTGCCACCGCTCTGCGTGGCCAGGGTGATGCCGGTCTCCTTGCCGGTGCCGGTGAACCTGCCGCGGTACCAGGTGCTGCCGGTGTGGAAGCCGTAGTCGTCGGCGAACAGGACGGGGAGGCTGCCCGGCTGTGTGGTGCTGTGGGTGGTGGTCCTGTCGGCCACCTGCCAGGCGGAGTCGTCGAAGGCGGGCTGTGCCTCGGGGGACTCCTGCCGGTGCTTCCAGTCGGTCAGGGCGGGGAGGGTGACGGGGGCGGCGGTGGGCACGGTGCCGGTGAGGCTGCCGCCCGCCGAGACCTTCGTGTGGACCGGCTTGCCGTTCCAGGTCAGGGAATCGGCGTCGGCGAAGACCTCGACGGAGCCGTCCGTGCCGGTGTCGCCGGTCAGGTTCAGCGTCGTGGCGGTCGTGGCGGAGTACGACGCGCCGCGCAGCAGGTGGGTGCCGCGGACCAGCACCGGGCCTTGCGGGGTGTCCTGACGCCAGAAGGTCTTGGCGGTCGCGGTGTCGGCGAGCAGCAAGGTCAGCGGGTGGCTGCCGCCGGTGACGGTGACCCGGGTCAGGCCGGTGTGCCGGTAGTTCAGGCGCAGGTCGCCCGTGGCCGGGTCCCAGGCGGAGTCGACGGTGCCGCCCGAGGAGGTCACCGTCGGCTTGGCCGCAGAGTGCAGGACCGTTTCGCCGTCCGAGCCGTGGTCGCCGTAGAGCACCGCGATGTCACGCCCGGCGATGGTGGCGTCGGTCATCAGCTGCGAGGTGGAGTACTGGAGGCGGGTGGCGCCCAGGTCGTAGTTCGCGACGATGATCGAGGACTCGCGGCCGTTCAGGGTGAGGGCGGTGCCGGGCTGCTGCGGGACGGTGTAGACGGGGGCGGTCGCGGCGGAGCCGGTGGTCACGTCGATGGCGTCGACCGTCACGAAGGTGCCGGAGGCGGCGGAGCCCTTGGTGCCGGTCACCGTGATCTTCAGGGTGTGCGGTCCCTTGGCGAGGCCGCTCGCCCGGTACGCCACGTACTGGTTCTGCTTGGACGCGCCGTAGGTGTCGACCGTCTTGACCTTGGTGCCGTCGAGGTAGACGTCGGCGATGCCGTGGTTCGTGTCGAGGTTGCTGATCCACTTCACGCCGGTGCCGGTGAAGGGCACGGTCACGCTGTCGCCGGCGGTGTTCGAGAACGACTCGGTGTGCTGGTAGTCGCCGCCGGTGTAGTTCTGCTCCGCGCCGACGTGCGACCAACTGCCGGTGTACGCCAGGGCCTTGTCCGGGTCGTCGTAGGTGTAGCCGGGGTGGGCGCCGAGGTCGATCGTCACATGGGCGCTGTCGCTGCTCGTGGCGGTGGAGTCGGCGTGCCGCAGGACATGGAACTGCGTTCCGGTGTCGGGGTTGGCGCGCGCGGTGTCGACGATCCCCGGGTTGTCGGTGGGGGTGGCGGGCAGCGCGTCGGTCTTGGTGAGGGGGCTGACGGCATGGGTGAAGTAGCCGATCAGTTTGTCCTGGTCGTACTTCGGGTCGAGTTGGCGGGTCTCGCGGATGGCGGCGCCGTAGTCGTACGAGGTGTAGTTCTCCGGCATGCCGAGCCAGCCCCAGTTGGTGCCGCCGTAGGTCATGTAGAAGCTCTGCGAGGTCGCGCCGACCGCGATGTTCTGCTTGTAGAACACGTCCGCGAACCGGTCGTTGATGAGCTGGGCGCACTTGTCGTAGCCGGGGCCGCCCCACGGGTCGAAGGCACCGCCCTGGAACTCGGCGGTGGCCAGCGGCTTTCCGGCCACATGGTCGTAGCTGATGTCGGGAACGCCGTTCCACTTGCCGGGATCGGAGCAGTTGAAGCCCTGCGGGTAGGAGTCGGCGGCGTCCACGTCCAGGGCGGCGTCACCGGAGTTGAAGGTGCCGTTGTTGTTGCCGACCAGCGGCACCGTGATGCCGTCGGCCTTCGCCTTGTCCTCCAGGTGCTTCATGTAGGTACGGCCGGCCGCCGAACCGTGGTAGTACTCGTTCTCCACCTGGTACTCGATGACCGAGCCGGTGCCGTTGGTGAGTTGGTGGCGCTGGATGATGCGGTCGATGCGTGTCTGCCACTCGTCGCTGTACTTCAGGTACTCCGGGTCGGAGGTGCGGGTGTTGCCGGCCCTGGTGGAGAGCCAGCCGGGGAAGCCGCCTCCGTCGACCTCGGCGTTGATGTACGGGCCCGGGCGGGCGATCACGTAGATGCCCAGGTCGTTGGCCATGTCGAGGAGTTTGTCGACGTCGCGTACGCCGGTGAAGTCGTAGACGCCGGGTGCCGGGGAGTGGTACCCCCAGTCGAAGTAGAGCGACACCGCGTTGAATCCCGCCGCCTTCATCTTCTGCAGCGTGTCGAGCCAGAGGGCCTGGCTGGGCAGCCGGAAGTAGTGGAACTCTCCCGACCACAGGTACGTCCGCTTCCCGTCGATCAGGAACGAGTAGCCGTCGTACGTCACCGAGTGGGGCGCGGTTGAGGCCGCGGCAGCCGGTGCGGCGGAGGTGGTCCTGACGGCAGACGGCGTGACGGCGGAGGTCCTGACGGCGCCCGCCGCGGGCTGCACACCTGCGCCTACGCCACACACCAGGGCGATGGCCGCAGCGATCGACAAGCGACGTCTGGCTGCCCGGTGACCCGAGCCCTGAGCCTTCATCTGGTCCTCCAGCACGGTGATCGCCCGCCGAATGCCACCCATTGCAACAGAACTGCGGCTTCAGGGCTTTGAGTTATGTGCGAATCTGTTGGCGTGAGGAGTGTTGCGGGCCGACGGCGGCAGCGCAAGACCTTGGGCGCGGTCGCGCCGCGCCGGCCGGGATCCGCCTGAAAACCATTGCCGTGCAGGGGGTGTTGACGGGCCTCGCCGGCATCCTAAGATCCCTGCTGCTCGAAGTACCGATCGATGTCCGGTATATCGAACAACGTTGGCCGTGCAACGGTCCGTCACAAAGGAATGAGCCGCATGCCCTCAGAAGCCGGAGTGCCCCGCAGAACCGTTCTCACCGTCCTGGGCGCCGCCTCCCTCGCCGGGACCTTCGCCGCCGCCGCTCCCGCCGGGGCCGCCGGACTCACCGGCGCCACCGCGGGCGCCACCGCGGCGGACCTCCCCGCCGCGGCCGCCCACTGGAGCTTCGACGAAGGCTCCGGCACCTCGGCCGCCGACTCCTCCGGCAACGGCCGCACCGCGACGCTCCAGGGCGCGGCCGGCTGGGGCACCGGCAAGGCCGGCGCCCACAGCCTGAGCCTCGCGGCAGGCGGCAACGCCACGGCGTCCGGGCCGGCCCTCGACACCTCCAAGGCCTTCTCGGTGGGCGCCTGGGTCAACCTCGCCCAACTCGGCGGCTACCAGACCGCCGTCAGCATCGACGGCAAGGTCGTCAGCTCCTTCTACCTGGGGCTGCGCGACGACACCGGCACCTTCGCCTTCGCCCGGCTGGGCTCGGACGCCACCCAGAACGCCGCGGTGGCGGCCGCTGCTTCGGCGCCCACCGCCGGCACCTGGATCCACCTGGCCGGCGTCAGCGACCCGACCGCCGGCGTCATCCGCCTCTACGTCAACGGCGTGCTGGAGGGGGAGACCGCCTACACCGCGGGCTGGGCGGGCAGCGGCGACACCGCCGTCGGCCGTGCGCTCTACGGCGGCGGGCACGTCGACCAGTGGCACGGGCTGATCGACGACGTGTGGATGTTCCCGTCCGCCCTCACCTCCGAGCAGGTCGCGGCGCTGGCCGGGGTCCCGGTGGAGACCACCACGCCGCTGCTGAGCGTGGACGTCGGCAACCCCGCGCACGCCGTGTCCCCCGTCCTCCCCGGTCTGATGTTCGAGGACATCAACCACTCCGGCGAGGGCGGCATCTACGCCGAACTGGTGCAGAACCGCTCGATGATGGCCGACGACACCTCGCCCGTCCACTGGTCCACCGTCGGCGGGACGACCCTCGCACTCGACTCCACCACCCCGCTCAACGTCGCGCTCAACCGTTCCCTCAAGGTGGTGCTGCCGAGCGGCACGGGGGCCGGGAACCGGGCCGGCGTCGCCAACGACGGCTACTGGGGCATACCGGTGCGGCCCCGCACCACGTACACCGCCCGGCTGTTCGCCAAGGCGTCGCGACGCATCGGCCCGCTCACGGTGGCCATCGAGTCGGCGGACGGCGCGACGGTGTACGCGTCCGCCCGCGTGCCCCACATCGGCACCGGCTTCCCCGACCGCCCCTTCGAGCTGACCCTGCGCACCGGTTCGCGCGCCCCCGTGACCGGTGACGCACGGCTGACCGTGACCACGGCCGACCCCGCCGCAGCGGGCGAGACCCTGTGGCTGCAGCACGTGTCCCTCTTCCCGCCCACCTACCACGACCGGCCCAACGGCCTGCGCATCGACCTGATGGAGAAACTGGTCGCGCTGAAGCCGAAGTTCCTGCGCTTCCCCGGCGGGAACTTCCTCGAGGGCAACACGATTGCGACGCGGTTCAACTGGAAGAACACCATCGGCCCGGTCTGGGAGCGCCCCGGCCACAAGGACGACGCCTGGGGTTACTGGTCCACGGACGGCCTCGGACTCCTCGAATACCTGCAATGGGTGGAGGACCTGCACGCCCAGCCGGTCCTCGCGGTGTACGCCGGCTACTCGCTCAGGGGCGAACACGTCACCGGCGACGCGCTGAAGCCGTTCGTGCAGGACGCGCTCGACGAGATCGAGTACGTCACCGGTCCCGTCACCAGCACCTGGGGCGCACGGCGTGCCGCCGACGGACATCCGGAGCCGTTCCCGCTGGAGTTCGTGGAGATCGGCAACGAGGACTGGCTCGACACCTCGGGGTCGTACGACGAGCGGTTCGCGGCCTTCCACGACGCCATCAAGGCGAAGTACCCGCATCTGAAGCTGATCGCCACGACGTCCGTGACGAGCCGCACGCCGGACCTGATCGACGAGCACTACTACCTCGCGCCGTCCGCCGCCCAGGCCTCCACCCACAAGTACGACAACCGGGACCGCAACTCGACGAAGGTGTTCGTCGGCGAGTGGGCCGCCCAGGAGGGCCGTCCCACCCCCGACCTCGACGCGGCGCTCGGCGACGCCGCCTGGCTGGCCGGGCTGATCCGGAACTCGGACCAGGTCCTCATGGAGTGTTACGCGCCGCTCTTCTCGCACGTCAAGAACAACGTCTGGGCCACGAACCTGATCGCCTACGACAACCTCACCAGCTATGTGTCGCCCAGTTACTGGGCACAGCACATGCTGACGAGCAGGATCGGCAAGGCGGTGCTTCCGGCCACCGCACGTGCGCTGCCCGGTCTCGCCACGGTGGCCACCCGCTCCGGGAACCGCCTCTACCTCGCGGTCGTCAACTGCGGGACGGAGAAGGTGAACGTGCCGGTCGAGCTGAAGGGGCTGGCCAAGGGGGTCAGGAGGCAGGCCACCGCGACGGTCCTCACCGGCCCCTCGCGCACCACCACCAACACGCTGACGGAACCCGACACGTTGGTCCCCAGGACGAGCACCGTCACCGGCGCGGCAGCGTCCTTCACCAGCACGGTGCCGCCGCTCTCGGTCACCGTGCTGGAGCTCGTCCTGACCTGATCGCTCACTGCCCGACGCCCCGGTGGGGCGTCGGGCGACGGATTTCAGTACCGGCGACGGATGTGCCGCCGGACAGTTCCCCGGCGGCCGCTTGCGCGTATGGCGCGTAGACGAGGAGTTCGACTAGTTCAACGGCCGGCGTCTGCCCGGGAGGGCCGCGTAACCCACCGGCATCGTTCCGTTAACATGTTCGAACTCGCGATGATTGCCCTCATCGCCCGTTGTTCCTCTGTCTATCCCCAAACGAGCAAACCGGGCCAAACGATTGAGATCCAGAGCATCGCGGGAACTTTCGCGAATAAACGGCAGAGTTGTGCTGTGGGCCGCAGCGGCTGTGGCGGCCCTCGGAGTCCTCGTCACGCTGGAGATCGCCGCACGCCACTACGGTCAGCCCGGGCCGATCACCGACCAGGTGAACGGGCTGGTATTCGCTCCGAAACCCGGGCCGCTGTACGGCGGTCTGGCGTTGATGATGGTGGTGCTCACCTGGCGGCAACGGTTCATCGCGGCCGGTGTCGCCATCGGCATCGACGTCGTCTTCGTGCTGGTGCGGTGGGCAGTGGGCGCCGAGATGACCGACGGTCATTTCTTCGGCAATGGCGCGTTGTGGGTGATGCTGGGTTGTGCGGTCATCGCTGTCACGCGCCGCACCGGCCGGGAACGCGTCCTGCTGCTCAAGGGCGTCGGGCTGGGCCTGCTGCTGGTGGCCGGCCGCAAGACCGGTGACACCTGGCTGTTCCTCACGTCGAAGAGCCGCCCGGCGGTGCTCGACCAGTACGTGGCGACCGCGGATCACGCGCTGGGCAACCTGTCGTGGCCGGCAGGCCGGATGCTCAGGGCCACCGGCCCGATCGGCACCCATCTCCTCCACCTGGTCTACGCCCAGCTTGCCGTGGCCGCTGTCGTCGTCGCGCTGTACCAGCTGCGCAACGTGGCGGTCGAGCGGCGCTTCCCGAGCCACCATCTGGTGCGCACCTTCCTGGTGATCGGTCTCCTCGGACCTGCCATCTACATGATCTTCCCCGTGGTCGGACCGGTCTTCGCCTACGGCCCGGGGGCCTCCGGCACCGGCGGCGTGCACTGGGCGGCGGCCAACCTGTGGCCGGACACGCCACCACCGATCCACCCCCCGCACCCGATGCCGTACGACGAGATCACCCCCCGCAACTGCATGCCCAGTCTGCACACCGCGTGGGCCACCGCGATCTTCATCCACTCCCGCAAAGGCCCACGGGTTCTGCGAGGTGCGGGGACGTTCTGGCTGGTTGCCACGCTCGCCGCGACGCTGGCCTTCGGCTACCACTACGGCGTGGATCTCGTCGCCGGCGTGGTGTTCGCGCTCACCATCGAGGCAGCCCTGCGCTCGCTCGACCGTGGCTGGGACCGGTCAGGAATCCAGCTGGTCGTCCACGGCGCCACGGTCTTCACCGCCCTCCTGGTGTCGTACCGCTGCCTGCCGTTGCAGATGGCCCGACATCCGCTGGTGTTCGGGCCACTCCTCATCCTGGCGATGACCTCAGTGGTCCACGGCTACATACGGACCACCGGTCGAGTGGAACCGGTGCCCGAGGCCGCGCGGCGGCCGAAAGCCCCGATCCCGAACCAGTTCGAGCCTCATCAGCCTGGTCAGGCAGCAGAACAGGTCCCGTGACCTGACGTGAAGACCGGTGGAAACCCTGTGGAAGCGGTGTCGGTGGGGCCGCTTATGCTGCACCCGACGATCACGCGGGACCTGGGGAGGGCGCGGCATGTTCGACAGGCTGTTCGGCAGGGGTGGGGAGAGACCGGCGGCGGATCCGTACGCCCTTCCCGTCCCGCGCAGGCAGAAGAACGGGATGTACCCGCTGCGCGCACTCGGAGACACGCGGGTGCTCGCGCTGGTGGAGGCGGCCGAGGCGGGTGACTGGGCCGCGGTCAGGGAGGCGCTGGCCCCCTTCGATCTCGGCCGCGACCATCAAGTCCTCGGTGAGCTGGCCGACCTGGACGGTGTGCAGGACTGGATCGGCCGGGCCGTGGAGGAGGACAAGGAGCACCGGGCGACGGCCCTGCTGATATCCGGGGCCCGCCACGTCCACTGGGGCTGGGAGGCCCGCACCCGCGCGCGTGCCGTGGACGTCACGCAGGAGCAGTGGCGGGTCTTCCACGAGCGGCTCCACATCGCCGAGGAGCAGCTGTTCGAGGCCGCCGAGCTGCGGCCGGACTGGGTCACGCCGTGGCGCCGCCTGCTCACCTCCGGCCGCGGCATGTCGCTGGGCCCCGCCGTCAACGAGACCCGGCTCGACGCCGCCCTGCGCCGCGCTCCGCTGGACCTGGAGACCCACGTCGAGTGGGTGTCGCAACGTCAGCCCCGGTGGGGCGGCGAGCCGGGCGAGGCCCTGGCGTTCGCCCGGGAGGCGTTCGCCGGGGCACCCGATGGCCACCGCCTCGGCTGTGTGATCGCCATCGCGCACATCGAGGACTGGGTCGAGTCCGACCGTAAGAACTGCCTCATCGCCCCCGAGATCCAGGACGAGTTGCTGGAGGCGGCCGAGCGCAGCATCCTCCACCCCGCCTACGTGCGTCGCCCGGGCTGGCAGGAGGACTTCAACATCTTTGCCATGGCCCTGTCCCTGGCCTCCGAGCGCATCGCGTTGCCGCGCGTCTTCCGTGAGCTGCAGGGCGCCTACACCTCGTGGCCCTGGAGGTACATGGCGAAGCCGGAAGAGATGTACGCCCGGGCCCGGCGCAACGCCTGACCCCGCCACCCCGCCAGCCACTCCACTCCCACCCCACCCGGACTGCCCGATGACTCTCCCCGACACCCCATTGAGCCCGGCCGGCGCCGACCGCACCTTCCAGGTGGATCTGCGCGGCCTCGTCGATCTCCTCTCCCACCACCTCTACTCCAGCCCCCGCGTCTACCTGCGGGAACTCCTGCAGAACGCGGTGGACGCGCTGACCGCGCGGCACGGCCTCGAACCGGCCGCGCCCGCCGACGCCTTCGGAATCCGCCTGTACGCCGACGGTTCGGTGGTACGTGTCGAGGACGACGGCGTCGGTCTCACCGAGGCCGACGTGCACACCTTCCTCGCCACGATCGGCCGCAGCAGCAAGCGCAGCGAGCAGATCGCCGAGCAACGCGCCGATTTCATCGGCCAGTTCGGCATCGGCCTGCTCTCCTGCTTCCTGGTCGCGGACGAGATCCACGTCCTGAGCCGTTCCGCCCGCACCCCCGACGCCTCCGCCGTGGAGTGGCGGGGACGCGGCGACGGCAGCTACACCGTCCGTGCCCTGCCCGCCTCCGCCCGCCACCGCCCCGGCACCACCGTCACACTGACGCCGCGCGCCGACACGGGGGAGTGGACCCGCCCGGCACAGGTGCACGCGCTGGCCCGCCACTTCGGCTCCCTGCTCCGTCACCCGGTGACCTTCGACGACGGCACAGGCGGCCGGGGCGCTCCGGGCGCATCCGTCAACCCCGAGCCCGCCCCCTGGACGCGCACGTACCCCACGCCGGGCGCACGCTCCCGCGCGCTGGCCGCGTACGGCGAGGAAGTCTTCGGGTTCACGCCGCTGGACACCATCGAGCTGGACCTGCCGGCCGTGGGCCTGAAGGGCATCGCGTGCGTGCTGCCCGAGGCGGTGCCGGCCGGGCGCCGCCACGGCCACCGCGTGCACGTCAAGGGCATGCTGCTGTCCGAGCAGGCCGTGGAGATCCTGCCCGAGTGGGCCTTCTTCGTCCGCTGCGTCGTCGACGCCGAGAGCCTGCGCCCGACGGCGTCCCGCGAGTCCCTGTACGAGGACGACACCCTCGCCGCGGTCCGTGACGCCCTCGCCGAACGGCTGCGCGCGTGGATCGCCCGGACCGCCGCCGGCGACCCGGACCTCCTCGCCCGCTTCCTCCGGACCCACCACCTGGCCGTGAAGTCGCTGGCGGTGCACGACGACGAGATCCTGCGGATGCTGCTGCCGTGGCTGCCGTTCGAGACCACCGACGGGAACGCCACGCTGGACGAGTTCGCGCGCACCCACCGCACCGTGCTCGTGACCTCCAGCGTGGAGGAGTTCCGCCAGGTCGCGGCGATCGCCTCGGCCGCCGGGCTCGGCGTCGTCAACGGCGGTTACACCTACGACCGTGAACTGGTCCACCGGCTGCCCGAGATCAGGCCGGAGGTCAGTGTCGCCGACCTGGACCCGGCCACGCTCACCGCCCACCTCGACCCCGTCGACCGGGAGACGGAACTGGCCGCCGCGGCCTACCTCGCCCTGGCCCGCGACGCCCTCGCCGTCTTCGACTGCGACGTCGCGCTGCGCACCTTCCAGCCGGCCTCCGCCCCCGCCCTCCTCCTCGACAGCCGCGAGGCCCGGCACGAGCGGACCCGCTCCCAGCTCGCCCGCGAACAGCAGGGCGGCCTGTGGGGCGACATCCTCGGCCACCTGCGCCAGGAGGCTCCGCGGGCCCAGCTGATCCTCAACCAGCTCAATCCGCTGGTCCGCACCGCCGTCACCATCGACGAGCCCGAACTGGCCCGTACCAGCGCGGAAGCCCTCTACGGGCAGGCCGCGATGCTGTCCCGGCGCCCGCTCAGGCCCGCCGAGTCGAGCCTCATCAACCGCTCCTTCCTCGACCTCCTCGCCCACGCCCTCCGCAAGGACAGCTAAGGACCGCCGACGATGCCGACCGCACCCCAGACCACCGACGAGCTGTACCAGGCGCTGCAGGAGAACGACCGGCGCCCCTACGGCCGTACCCGCACCGTCACGGCCGAGGAACTCGTCGACTCCGCCGAGCAGTTCGCCGAGCCCGTCCCGCTCATCCATGCGCTCCTCGCACTCCAGAAGGCGTACAACTACGGCTCCGAACCGAGGAAGTCACCCGTAGCCTTCGCCCGTCTGCTCACCCTCTTCGACGAGCAGCCCGACGTCTTCGACGAGCGCCTGCGCCACACGCTGTTCTGGCGGTTCAAGTGGGTCGCCCACGCCCTGCGCCAGCTGCCCGAGATCCCGCTGGCCAGCCTGCGCCAGTGGCTGACGGAGATGCGTGACCGGTACGAGAAGGCCGGCCTCGGCCTCCAGCCCTACTACGGACAGGCGTACCAACTCGCCGCACACGTCGGCGAGGACACCGACCTCGCCTACGAGCTGTGGGCGGCCCGCACCCGCACCCGGCTCAGCGACTGCGAGGCCTGCGAGATCTGCGAGCGCGCCCTGTACCACCTCGCGGCGGGCGACGACGAGCGGGCGCTCGGCACCTGGGAGCCCGTCCTGGCCGGGAAGGAATCCTGCCAGGAGGAGCCCGCCCGCTCCGTCTCCTACGCGCTGCTTCCCCTGCTGCGCACCGGCCGCACCGACCAGGCCCGCGAACTGCACCTCGTCGGCTACCGCGCCTGTCGCTGCAACCCCTCGATGTCCGGGGAGGTCGGCCGGCACCTGGAGTTCTGCGCGCTGACCGGCAACGAGGCGCGCGGCCTGGAACTGCTCGCCGAGAACCGGAGCCTGTTCGACGAGGTCGACTCGCCGCTGGACCAGCTCGGCTTCCTCACCGGCGTGGAGGTCCTCCTCCAGCGCGTCGCATCCCTCGGCCACGGCGAACTGCCCGCCGCCGGATACGCGGGCCGCACCTGGACGGTGACCGGCCTGCGCGCCGAGGTGCGCGGCCGTGCCGACGACCTCGCCGCCCGCTTCGACGCCCGCAACGGAACCACGGCCCACACCGACCGGCGCAGGGCCCGCCTCGACCGTGCCCCCCTCCTGGACGCGCTGGAACTGACCCTGCGCACCCGCGGCCTCGACGACGTGGCCCCGGCCGCCCCGGCTGCCGCGCCCGCCGCCCGCACGACCCCCGCCGTCCCCGAGTCGCTGCCCGAACTCATCCTCCGCGCACGGACGTTGGACGAGCAGGGGCATCCGGACGCGGTGGCCTGCTGGGCACGGCTGCGCACTCTCGTCGCCGCCCCCGACTACGCCCACCCCGACGACCCGGCCGTGGGGCCGCTCGTACGGCTGCACGCGGATCTGCTGGCCGACGAGGCGGGCCGGGCGGGCGAGAAGGACCGGTTCGAGGAAGCCGCCGCCCTGTACGAGGAGGCCGCGAGCCGGTACGACGAGGCCGGAGCGCCGGGACACGCGGCCCTCGCGCGCGCCTGCGCCCTGCTCCCCACCGGCGAGATCCCCGCGGAGCGCGCCGACGGAGCCGAGGCGAAGGCCGCCGCGCTCACCGATGCCCACGCGGCCCTCGTCCGCCTGCACGAGGAGACGCCCGCCCTCGCCCCGTACCAGGAGGCCCGTCTGCTGCGGCTGCGGGCGAGCGCCCTCGGCCTGCGGCTGCAGACATCGGGGAACGAGGAGCACCTCGCCCCGCTCTTCGCCGAGGTGGACCTGCTGCTCGCCTTCGCCACCCGGCACGACATCGCCGGACAGGTCTCCGGCGCCCTGCTGCTGAGGGCCAGTACGCACGCCCTCTCCGGCGATCTGGCCGCCGCCGTCACCGAGATCGACGCCCTCCTCGACCGGCTGACGGCGCACGGCCCCGCCTGGCACCTGCCCCGCACGCTCGGCCTGCGCGGCCGGATCCAGCTGGGCCTGCGGGACGCGCAGGCCGCGCACGCGGACCTGACCGAGGGCCTGAGACTCGCCGCCGACTGGCCGTCCGACACGGTCGACACCGCCCGCCTCCACGGTGACCTGGCCCAGGCCTGCATGCACCTGCGCCGCCCCGACGAGGCACTGCGGCACCTGACGCGCTCCGCAGAGCTGGAACTGCGCCACGGCAACCGGACGGACGCGTTCTGCACCTACAGCAACGCCGCCCAGCTCAGCCTCGACCTGGGCCGGGTCGAGGACTGCATCGCCCTGCTCGACTCCCTCCTGGCCGAACCCGACGTCGCCGCCGGAAAGCTCGACGACCGGCTCGTCGCCCAGCTGCGCCTGACCCGCGCCCGCGCGCTGCACGCGGGCGAGGACCTCAAGGCCGCCACGGCGGAGTTCGCCGCCCTCGCGGCCGAATCGGCCGACTGGGACGACGACCCCGGGAGCCACGCCATGATCGCCGCGGAGACCGCCGTACTCCTCGCCGAGTCCGGCGAGTTCGGCCGCGCCCGCGAGGCCGCGGACCAGGCCCTCGCCGCCCACGTCCTGGCCCCGCGCTACGGGCAGCTCAGCGGCTGCCTGCGCGAACTCGCCCGCCTCCAGGCCCAGCAGCAGGGCGCCGAGGGCCTGGCCGACGCCCTCGCCTTCCTCGCCGACGCGGGCAGGATCGCCGACGAGGCCCGCGCCGCGGGGTACGAGGCCCGCGGCCGCTCCCTGGACCCTGCCCTGGCCTACGAACACGGACGGGTCAACGCCTACGCCCGCGAGTACGAGACCGCCCTGACCGCCCTGGACAAGGCCCTCACCCTGCTCGGCGAACCGGGACCCGACGCGGACCACGCGGGGGAGTGGGCCGAGTGCGTCCGGCTCGCGGGTGCCGTGGAGGGCATCTACCTGGAACGCCCCGCCCCCGCCCTGACCCGCCTCGACGCGGCGGTCTCCCGCCTCACCGCCCTTGGCCACACCGAGGAGACCGAGTCGCTGACCTCCCTGGCGGCCCGGCTGCGCGACAAGGGGTGACACGGTGGTCGCGGTGCCGGGGCGACAGCGCGCCCCGGCACCCGTGGGAAACCGCGGGCAGGGGCGGGGTCACCGGGATGCCGCGACCGCTGCCGCCGTGAGTCCGTCCACGGCCTTCGCGACGGCCTCGGGGCTGGAGATCATCGTCAGGTGCCGGGCGCCGGGGATGAGCATCGCGGGCGGTGCGCCGATCCGGCGGGCGGTCTCCTGGGGCGTCTGCCGGCTGAACACGTCGTCCTGGGCGCCGAACACGACCGACTTGGGCAGATGCACCCCGGCGAGCCGGGCCACCTGGTCGGCGGGCAGCCCCGGCACCCCGGCGGCCAGCATGCTCCACAGCGCGCTCTCCGCGCCCGGCACCCGCAGCGGGCGGCGCCACTGATCCAGACCGGCGGCGTCCAGGCGCGGACAGCGGGGCCCGCACTGTGCGTCGTACAGGCTGCGGATCACCGCGTCGATGCCGAGCCCGAGCCGCAGAAGGCTGGTGCGGTACGGGTCGATCAGCACGTACTTGAAGGCCGGCGGTGGCCCGGCGCCCGTGTCCAGGGCGTCGCCGTCGAGGAGCATCACACCCCCGAGCCGGCCCGGGGCCCGGAGCGCCGCCTCGGTGACCACGGCGGCTCCGCTGGAGTGCCCCACCAGCAGGGGGCGCTCGCCCGGACCGCCGAGGTGCATGGCGTCCAGGAAGCCGAGGAGCTGCCGGGTGAAATGGCCGACGGTGTACGGGCCGTGGCGCCGGCTGTATCCGGCGCCCGTCAGGTCCAGCGCGTACACCCGGTGGTCGCGGGCGAGCAGCGGGGCGAGGCGCGACCAGGTATCCACGGATTCGAAGGCGCCGTGCACCAGGACGACGGGTGGGCCCGCCGTGCCCCAGGTCTGGTAACGCGTGCGGATGTCGGCGGCCTGCACGTACCTGAGCCCCCGCGGCGGCGCGGCGCGCCCGGCCGTGACGCCGTTGTAGACGAACGAGGCCGCCGTGACGACCACCAGCACGCCGGCACAGCCCAGCGCGGCGCGCCGCAGCCACCGCCGCAGCCGGGAGCGGCGTGGCCGGTGCGCGCGCTCGGCAGGGAGCGAGGGCGGAGCGGACGCCGGACGGTCGCCCCCGTCTCCGGCGCCCTCTCCGTGTCCGTCTCCGGCGCCGGCTCCCGCTCGGCGAAGATGAGCTGTCACAGCCCACAGCATCACCCATGGCACACCCGCGGTCATCCTGCGGGGGGAGCCACCGGGTCTACTCCGCCGGGTGTAGCCGGACGCCGTGCGTGTGACTCCGCGCCTGGCGGCGCAGGTCGACCACCGTGCGCAGCTTGCCGCTGGCCGCGGTGCGCTCGAACGCGGAACCCGGTACGACCTCCACGGCGAACGCCAGCAGTTCCTCCGCCTCGGCCGAGGCCACCTCCGCCACCCCGGTGACGAAGGCCGCCCGCGCGGCGTCGGCGTCGGACGCGTACGCCTCGTCCAGGCGCACCGTCAGCCGCTCGCGGCCAGAACCGGGGGCGACCAGCAACTGAACCTCACCGCGGTAACCCAGCCGCTCCTGCGCCGTCTGCACGAAGCGCCGGTAGTTGAAGAAGTACGTGCCGACGCGCACCACATCGCCGTAGCGGCCGAGCAGTTCCAGACGCGGTGTGTGGCTGCCGCACGGGCACGGGCCCGCCACGGCACGTCCCAGGTCGCCGATCTCGTAGCGCTCCAGCCGCTGCCCGGTTCGCGCCCGCGAGGTGAACACCAGCCGGCCGGGTTCACCCGGTGTCACGGGTACGTCCTCGTGGGGATCGAGGATCTCCAGCGTGTGCAGGTCGGTCAGCACATGGTGGACCGCCCCTGCGGACGCGGTGCACTGATAGCCCAGCGGACCCAGGTCCGTGCTGCCGTACGCGGCCGAACGGATCACCTGCACGCCGAACTCGTCCGTCAGCACCCGGCGTTGCTCCGCCGTGAAGTGCTCACCGCCGTAGAACACGGTGCGGATGCCGCCGTAGGCACGCAGCCGGTCCGCCTCGGCGTGGAACAGCTGCCACAGGAAGGAGGGCATGCCGAACACGGTGTCCACCCGGTGCCTGACCAGCGCGTCGGCGATCTGGGCGTGGTCGGGTCCGGCGGCCATCGGGACCTGTGTGGCGTTCAGGCGCTCCAGGATGGAGAAGAAGCTGATGAAGCTTCCGTACATCCCGCCGCAGTAGAAGAGGTTGGCGGCCCGGTCCCGGGCCGGGTCGAATCCCGCCGCGAGCAGCCCGTCGGCGGCGGCCCCCATCTGGTTGTCGTAGTCGTCGCAGGTGAACACCGACAGGGCCGGGGCGCCCGTGGAGCCCCCGCTGCGGAAGTACAGGTGCGCGTACACGTCGGGCAGCGAGGCGAGTGCCCGCTGCACGTCCTCCTTGCCCAGAAGCGGCCCGGCCGGCGGCGGGGCCGGCACGGGCGGCGCCACCAGGTCGTCCAGGCAGGGCACCGTGCGGAACGCCGCCTCGCCCGCGCGGACGCTCACCCGTCGGCTGTAACGCTGCAACGCGTACACGCCGTCGTGCGGTTCACCCTCGTAGCCCTCCAGCATGGAGCCGACCGGAGTGACCCGGGTGACACCCGCGGCCAGCACGGCTCGCGACAGCTCGGCCACATCCGCCGGTCCGCCGCCGATCGCCGCGGTCTGCAGGTACCGCCGCATCGGCCGCAGGGTCGCCGTGACCGCGCGCCGCGGCAGCGGCTTCACCCAGACGCTGCGGTGCAGAGGCGAGGCGGTCAGCGCGGGACGGGTGTCGGCCAGCACCCGCCACGTGCCGTCACCGGCGCTGATCACCCGGGTCAGACCCAGGTGCCGTTCGAGCCTGGCAAGTTGTTCCACGGTCGTGATCTCGGCCTGCTCGGCCGTGCCCGGCAGCGGTGCCCGCCGGGCGTCGGAGACCTTCGCGAGCCGCTCGGCGAACGTCCCGGCGAACGCGAAGACCTCCGCTCTGTCCTCGGTGTCGAGGTAGACCACCTGCGGACTGGAGCACGCCTGCTGCTCGAAGCGGCAGACGTCCTCGGCGAGCGCGTCGAGGGTGGTGACGTCGGCCGCCGCGTCGCGCGTCAGGTAGGCGAAGGAGATCCGGTGTCCCCACTCGACGACCCGGCAGCCGGGCGGCGCCAGTTCGCTCACCGACCGCACGGCGTCCTCGCCACCCCACACGGCGATCGCGTCGGCCTGCCCGCACAGCGCCCGCAGCCACTCACGGCGCGACGAGGGGAACCGCAGGGCCACCACCCGCTCGCCGATCAGCCCGGTGGGATCGGCGGCGCAGAGCGCGGCGAGCAGTTCGACGGCCAGCGGGGTGTCGGAGCCGCTGGTCTTGAGCACGTTGAGGTTGCCCGCCAGCAGGCCCTCGACGACGCTCAGCGGCGCGACCGTGGCGGCGTTGCCCGGGGCGATGTGCACCAGCAGGCCCACGGGGGCCCAGGCCTCGTACACCGTCCGGCGGGCGTCCGGCCGGGTCAGCCGCTCCGGGCGCAGGCGGCCCAGCTCCCGGCGCAGCTTGCGTTCCAGGGCCTGCCGGGTGAGCGCCGCGGCCAGGTCGGCGAGGACGGCGCCGGCCTCGTCCGCGGGCAGGTGCGCCGCCAGCCGGAGGTGCAACGCCGAGGCCGGGTCGGTCAGTTGGGCGCTCACCGTGGCACAGGCGCCGATCACCACGTCGGTGGGCAGCGGACGGGCGACGACGCGCCCCGTCAGCTCGGGCAGCTCGGCGAGCCGCCGGCCGGCCTCGGCGTCGTCGACGAACTCGCCCTGCCAGAGATGAGGTACGGAGGTGGTCACGGCGTTCCCTTCAGAAGTTCGGCGGCGGCGACCGCGCAACTGCGGTTACGGCTCACCCCGGCCCGGCCGTGCACGGTGAACCAGTCGGTGGACAGCGGGCAGCCGCACTCCTCGCCCGGGTGCAGTGAGGCGAGGTCGCCCATCACGACGCTGTGCGCCGGTACGGAGGTGATGTACGGGCTCACCAGGTGCAGGAAGCCGCGCTCCCCGTACGGCAGCGGGCGCAGTGTCGCCGTGTCGCGGACGGCCGCGCGCGACCACACCGGCACATGGAGACGGTGGTGTGTGCACTCGACGTACGGCACACAGTGTTCGACGGAGCCGAAGGTGTCGCGGATGCGTTCACCGGGGATGCCGAGGACTTCGGTGACCTCCGCGTAGAACTCCTCCTTGCCGATCTGCCGGTCGGCGTGGCCCTTCCAGCCGCCGCCCAGCACCACCAGCGAACCCTCCGGCAGCCGCAGCGGCGGCAGGCCCATGGCGCTCATCCGCTCCAGCGTGAAGTGCAGGAACGCGGGGAAGCCGAGGATGCGCACCGGTACGTCGTCCTCCGCGTACCGCCGGAGCGCCGCGATGCAGCCGTGCACGTCGAACTCGTGGCCCGCACCGGTGTGCCGCAGCGCGTGCGTGGTGTGCCGGGCGGGGGCGAAGTCGCACAGGTAGTTGTCGGTGAACGAGGTGCCGAGCTTGAGCGACGGCGCCGGTTCGTAGCTGTAGAGCAGGTAGTTGACCGGCCGGTCCGGGGTGATCCAGCCGTAGTGGTCGAAGATGCGGGCCACCATGCGCTGTGCCGAGCGGATGGTCCACTCGTCGAAGAACATCTGCGACTTCTGGCCGGTAGTGCCCGAGGACGTCAGATGCAGGAAGACGTCGTCGCGGGGGATGGACAGCACCTCGTGGCGCTTGAAGAACGCGGCGGGCACCAGCGGAGCGCGTACCCGCTCGCCGACCGTGGGCGCCGCCTCCTCCGGCGGATCCGCAAGGAGTGAGGCGAAGAACGGGGAGCGTCCCGCGTGCCAGGCGTTGGCCTCGGCCATCGCGGCGGCGAAGAGTTCGTCGGCCTCGGTTCCGGCGGCGTACGGCGACCTGAGGTCGCACAGCCGCTGTACGTGGCCGAGCGCCGCCGGGTCGGGGACCTCGACGGGAGCGAGATGGGGGTTCATCGGGACACCTCGTGAAGGGGCAGGTAGGTGGCGGTCCAGGCGGTCAGGTAGGCCCTCAGGTACGGCTGGAGCAACGCGCTGACGGCCGTCGTCCTGAAGTCGATCTGACGGCTGGTGCGGGACAGCACCACGTAGTCGTGGAAGCGGTCGCCGATGCGGCGCATCGCCGGGTACACCGCGCTCGGCACGAACCCGGACGCCAGGAAGACGTCCAGGGCCTCGGCATCGGCCAGCGGCAGCAGCGCCTCGGCGTAGTCCGCGCCGGCCCGGGTGACCGCCGTCATCAACGCCTCGAGCGCGCCGGCCACGGCCGCCGGGCGCGGGTGGACGGCGACCAGGGCGCAACTGCCCGCCACCGGATCGAGGTCGGCGTACGCCTCGAACCCGCCGTCGGCCGCGACCAGCAGGGAGTTCGGCGTGTGCAGGGGGAAGAAACGGTCGCCCGCGCCGGGGAACCGCTCCAGGAAACGGCGGCGGACGAAGGCCGGGGCCGCGATCAGCTCGATCGGCTCGGCCCCCGTGACGACGCGCGGCTCGGGCGGGGTGGCGATCCGTCCGGCCCCGGCGTAGTCGATGCCGATGCCCGAGGCCGCCGCGGACAGCAGTGCCGCGAGGCGCTGCGGTATCCGCTCGACCGGGGCCCGGCGCTCCAGCACGCCGTCCGCGTAGCGGGCGAACAGCGCCAGAGTCTCGCATCCCTCGACCTCGACCGCGTTGGGCATCAGGCCGAGCGGCCGGAAGCCGTTGCGCACGACGACGTTCTGCGGGCCCTCGGTGACGACCCGCACGGTGGCGTACACCGAGTCCAGCCGACCGGTACCGAACGCCTCCCCGCACACCGCGCCGGTCAGCCGGGAGGCGAGTCCTCCGCCGCGGTGCACGGGGTGAACGGCGAGGCCGACGAGCTTGCCGACCCGGCTGCCCGCGTCGGTCTGCACGACGGCGGAGCCGACCAGGTCGCCGCGGCCCGTGCGGGCGGTGAGCCAGTGGGCGGTGCCGTCGCTGATCAGCCGGCGCATGACGGCCGGGTCGCTGCCGAGCGGCACCGGATAGCCGTGCCCGTACACGTCGAAGTACAACTGCCGCAGCTCCGCGACGTCCTGGACCGCGGCGGGCCTGAGCACCACGGTCACGACGCGTCTCCCGTCAGCGCCGCCGGGTGGGCGGGCCGGCCGGGCCGCCGCGGGACGGCGTCGTCGGCGCGGCCGCCCAGCCACCACAGCGCCACCGCGACCGGAAGCAGACCGGCACCCTGTACCAGGCACAGCGTGCGGGCCGTCAGCTGGTCGCCCAGCGCGCCGAAGACGAGCGAGGAGACGGGGAACGTCGCGCCGAGCAGCGCCTGCATCACCGCGAAGAAGCCCGGTTTGTCCGCGGCGGGTACCCGCCGCTGGAACAACGCGACGAACCGCACGCCGATGACGCCGACGCACCAGCCGACGACCAGCAGCGAGCCGACCGCCACGCCGCGCCCGGTGCACACGCCCGGCAGGGCGAGCGCGGCCGCCATGCCGGACAGGCACGCGCTGCCCACGGTGATCGGACGGCCCGGAACGCGCCCGCCGGTGAACGATCCGAGGAGAGTGCCGGCGCCCAGTGCCGCTTCCAGCAGCGCGGCGGTCGAGCCGGTCGCGTGCAGGGCGCCCCGTGTGTACAGGGGCATCACGACGTAGACGGCGGTGGTGAAGACGTTGGCGGCGGCGAAGCAGAGCAGCACGCGGCGGACGAACGGCAGGCCGGCCAGGATCCGGCGCAGCGTCCGCGGCCGGGGCGCGTCCTCGCCCGCCGGACCGTCGCTCGCCGTGGCCCGGGGGAAGCGGGCCGAGACGATCAGGAGGGCCGCCGACAGGTAGGCGCCGGCGCACCCGGCCACCACGCCCGCCAGTCCGCCCGCGTCCACCACCAGCGGGCCCAGCAGCCCGCCGGCGAGCCCGGCCAGTGACTGGGTGGACAGTTCGAACGCGGTGGCCGCCTCGATGTCGGAGTCCTCGACCAGCTCGGGCACGGAGGTCGTCAGACAGGGGTCGAAGACCGCCTGGCAGGTCGCCAGCGCCAGCCCTGCCGCGTAGAGCGCGGCCATGGGCAGCGCGGCTGTGTACGCCCACGCGGCCGTGGCCGCGCCGACGACGCCCGCCGTGGCCGTCGCCGTGGCCAGCACCGTGCGGTGGGCGTGGCGCGCGACGACACGGGCGACGGCGGGGGCCAGCACGACCGCCGGAAGGCTGCTCACCATCAGGAAGAGGCCGGAGTCCAGCCCCCGGTGATCGCCGCCCGTGATCCCGACGAGCCACCAGACCGCGCCGACCTGGAACATCCTGCACGCCGCCTGGCTGAGGACCTGACCGGCCCAGACCCTGCCGAAGGACGGGTTGCGCAGCACGAGGGGCAGACGCCGTGCGCGCGGGGCGGGGGTGCTCATGCGTGCGGCCGTTCGTCGACCACGCGGATCAGCTTGCCGGAACGGGCGTTGACGGCCAGGTCGCGGTGGCGCACCCACTCGACGGCGAGCGGATTGACGTGCCCGGCCGTGGTCGCGCTCGCATAGAGCGGACGCTGCTCCAGCACCGCCTTGACGACGGCCTCGCCCAACGCCGCGTCCGAGCCGGTGGGTTCCCCCGTCGCCAACCGCAGCAGCAGGCCGTCGCGGCCGTCCCGGCGGCGCACCACGAGTTGCAGTCCGCTCACCCGGCCGGCCACGTCGGTCGCCGTGACGATGTCGTGCACGTCCTGCGTGTACAGCGAGACGGGGCCGACCCGCACTCCTTCCTCGGCCCGGCCGAGGATCCGGAAGACGCCCGCCTCCCGGTCCACCCATGCGGCCCGGTCGCCGACCGGGTAACGCAGGACGGGCATCAGCCGTCTGCGCAGGTCGGTCACGACCAGCCGTCCCGGTACGCCGTCGGACGCGACCGGCAGGCCGGCCTCGTCGTCGACGATCTCCACCACCGTGTACGGCGTGAACGCGCGGTGCACTCTCGGGTCGGTGCCCGGTACCGCCTCGCCGAGCAGTCCGGCGTCCACGCTCGCATAGCCCAGGGAACGGGCCTCGGCGTGGGGGAACGCGGCCTTCAGGAGCGGCAGTTGGTCTCCGAACAGGCACTCGCCGCCGAAGAACAGCAGCTCCACCTCCGGCAGGGTGCGGCCGGCGGAGGTGAGCCGTTCGGCCAGCGCGCAGAGCGTGGTCGGCGTGCCGGCGACGACCTGCGCCCGGAACTCCTCCAGGGTGGCCGCGGTGGATTCCCAGGGCGCCGCCCCGCCGATGGGCAGCCGTACGTTTTCCACCGGAGAACGGTGCAGGGAATCGAGAACGAAGCTGAAACTGGCGTAAAGGTCTCCCGCGTAGAACAGGTCGGCCACCCGGTGACCCGGCCGCAATCCCGCGGTGACGAGTCCGGCGCCGAACGCAGCGGTGAATTCCCGCCATTCCGTGCGGGTGTAGTACGAGAACTTCGGGGACCCCGTGGTGCCGCCGCTGCGGAAGACGACGGCTTCGTCCAGCGGCGCGGTCAGCAGCTTGTTGTCACGGGGTGAGTTGGCCCGCCAGAAATCCGACTGCGGCACCACCGGAAGGTCCGTGAGATGTGCCACGTGATCGGGGAGGTGAGCGTAAAGCTCCTGGTAGAAGGGAGAGTTTTGACGCGCGAAGCGTATGAGCTCCGCGAGAGGTTGAACCGGCATCAATTCCTGCTCGACAGCCTGCGGAAGTGGTTCACTCCGAAATCAATGGAGAATCTGCCAGGCATCTCACCATTCGAAACGCCCTTGCGTCAACTCGCAAAGTCCCTACCGGACTTCGCTCCGCCGCAGCCGGACGCGTCTCCGGCCTACTCGGTTCCATCCCGTGACGGAGACGGCCGTCACAGAAGGCGGCCGGTCCATAAGGAAAGGTTGAGCGTTCCAGAAAATGCATTTATGGAACCCGCGGTAACGGCAGTGGAACCGGCGCGTGGCAGAAATCGTCAACGGTGTGTCATTGCGGACGGTCCTCCGTCCGGAACAGGCTGTCACCATGAGGCAACGACGTGTTGTTATCGTGGTCTACCCCGGCGCCCAGACCCTGGACCTCAGCGGACCGCTCGAAGTCTTCGACACCGTGAACCGCCTGACGGCCGAGCGTGGCAGCGCCTACCGCCTGCAGTGCGTCTCCCCTGATGCCCCGTCAGTGGCCACCTCCGCGGGTCTCGTCGTACAGGCCGCCCCCCTGGAGGCCGCAGAGGGAGCGATCGACACCCTGCTCGTGCCCGGTGGGCCCGGACTCAAAGAGGCCTTGGCCGATACGCCGTTCGTCACATGGATCAGGCGCGCCGCGGCACGGTCCCGACGTGTGGCCTCCGTGTGCGGCGGGGCCTTTCTGCTGGCGGAGGCCGGGCTCCTCGACGGGCGACGGGCCACCACGCACTGGGCCTTCGGGGACCAGATGGCGCGTCGCTACCCCGCGGTGACGGTGGACACCGAGCCGATCTACGTCCGGGACGGCCCTTACATCACCTCGGCGGGGGTCTCCACCGGCATCGACATGGCCTTGGCCCTCGTGGAGGACGACCTGGGGGCGGCATGCGCCCTGGAGGTGGCGAAATACCTGGTGCTGTACTTCAAACGGCCCGGCAGCCAGACCCAGTTCAGCATGGTTCTCGACGCACAGCTGACCGAACAGGAGCCGATCCGGGCCGTTCAGGACTGGATCCAGGAGAACCTCCACCGCACGCTGCCGGTGTCCGAACTCGCCCGGCGCGCGAACATGAGCCCACGTCACTTCGCCCGGGTCTTCGCGCGGGCGGTGGGGATGACACCGGGCCACTACGTGCGGCGGTTACGCATCGCCCGGGCCCGTCAGCTCCTGGAGGCGACCGACCTGTCGGTGTGTCAGATCGCGGGCCGCTGCGGATTCACCACGATCGAGACGTTCCTGCGCGCGTTCGCCTCCGTCGTCGGCCTCACCCCCGCACAGTACCGGCACCACTTCCAGCTGCGGACGCACGCCGGCCCGGCAGCCGGGCCGGCGTGGGCGGAACGGAGGTCGGCATGACCTGCCGGATGCGTCTCGTGGACCACGTCGCCGCGGAACTGGAGCGGATGGGAGTCCGGTACGTGTTCGGCGTGGGCGGAGCCAACATCGAGGACCTGTACGAGGCGGTGCACCGTGCCCCCGGCCGCCTGCGCGGTGTCGTGGCCAAGCACGAGTTCTCCGCGGTCACCATGGCGGACGGGTACGCCCGCACCACGGCATCCCTCGGCGTCGTCGCGGCCACGTCGGGGGGCGGTGCGATGAACCTGGTTCCAGGTCTGGCCGAGGCCCACGCCTCCCGCATCCCGCTGCTGGCCCTGGTGGGACAGCCGCCCACCTTCCAGGAGGGCCGGGGCGCCTTCCAGGACTCCAGCGGCTCGGCGGGCTCCTTCGACGCCCTGGACGTCTTCGCACCCGTCTCCCGCTTCTGCGCCCGGGTGACCGAACCCGACGCGATCCCCGGGCTGCTGGCCCGCGCGATCACCGTGGCACAGACCGAGCCCCGGGGCCCCGCCGTGCTGCTCCTGCCCAAGGACGTCCAGCAGGGACACCTCGGGGCGCCTGCCGTCACGGGACCCGCAGCGCAGACCGCGGGGGCGCCGCACACGCCCGCCGACCCGCGGCCCGATCCCGCCCGCCTGGCCGAGGCGCTCGGTGTGCTGGCGGAAGCCTCCCACGTCATGGTGATCGCCGGCGAAGGCGCGGCCGGGACGGGCGCGCGGGCGGAACTGGCCCGCCTGGTACGGCACCTGGGCGCCTGCGTGGCCGTGTCGCCGGACGCCAAGGACGTCTACGACAACCGCGGCCCCCGGTTCGTGGGCGTGACAGGGGTGATGGGTCATCCCGAGGTCGAGGACTGCCTGCGCCGGGCCGACGCCTGCCTGCTGGTCGGCACGCGCCTGCCCGTCCTGGCGCGGGGGAGGCTGGAGCCGCTCCTCACCGGGATGCCCGTGGTCTGCGTCGATCCCGAGCCGCCCTTCGTCCCGGGAATCCCCCTGCTCGGGCCGGTGGCCGGCAGCCTCCGGACGCTGCGGCGCGGTCTGCCGCCGCGACCCCCGGCCTGCCCGGCCCACCACCCGCCGTCCTTCCTGCGCCTCCCCCCGGATCCCGGTCCGAACCCCGGCTACGCCGCGGTGGTCGGCGCTATCGCCGAGGCGCTGCCGCAGGACGCCCATGTGTTCGTGGACGCCGGCAACGTCGGGGCCGCCGCCATCCACGCGCTGCCGGCGCCCCGCGACGGCCGCTTCGTCGTGGCGGTGGGGATGGGAGGCATGGGCTACACCTTCGGCGCGGGGATCGGCGCGGCGCTGGCCACGGGCCGGCGGACCTACGTGGTGGCCGGCGACGGCGCCTTCTTCATGCACGGCATGGAGATGCACACCGCCCTCGAGTACGACGCCCCGGTCACCTTCGTCGTCCTGAACAACAACGCGCACGCGATGTGCGTCACGCGCGAGGAGGTCTTCCAGGGCGGCGCCCGCGCCGAGAACGTCTTCCACCCGTCCCGTATCGCCGCCGGCGCCTCGGCGATGTTCCCCAGGCTGCGCGTCGCCTCGGCCCGCAACCCGGCACAGCTGCGATCCGCGTTGCTGCACAGCAACGAAGGCGGCGGTCCGGCCCTGGTCGCCATGGACCTCGACCACCGCGAGACACCCCCCTTCCAGCCCTTCCTGACCGCATCCCCAGCCGGTCCGGGCGCCGCCGACGCGCCCGGACACCGGCCGACCCACGACGAGGAGAAGCTCACACATGACCGACCGATCCACGTTGGCTGACATCCCGGGACTCGTGCGGGTGGAGAACACCAGCCCCGAGGAACTGGCCGCCCGCTGCCTGGAGATGACCTCGGACGCCTACCCGCACCAGCAGGTGTACGGCGAGTACTGCACCATCCAGGAGTACGTCGACTGCCCGCCCCGGGCGACGTACGACTATCTCAGCCGCGGCCACCACCTCCAGGAGTGGACGTGCAGCCTGCGGGGGTTCGAACCCGCGGGGACGCCGGGGCTGTGGGTCGGCCACGACCTCCTGGAGAAGGGCACCCGGATCTACTGCCGGACCGAGGCCCACCCGGGCGCGATGACCGTCGACTACCACTGCGCGTGGGACCAGGGCGACGAACTGTGGATGGTCTACCTGATGAGGGTGGTTCCGGCCGCCCTCGTCCTCGGCCGCCCCGGATCGGTGATCACCTGGACCAACTGCCGCCACCCGTACTACCGGCGCAATCCGCACCCCGGCCTGGCACCGCACCCCGGCCGGCGCTGGGTGGGTGAGTACTGGGACCTGTTCTACGCCGGTCACACCCTCGAGATGCACAATCTCAAGGCCATTCTGGAGCACCGGCACCGCAACGGTCTTCCGGTCAGCAGCTCCCCGGCGAAGCAGGTGGCCCCGTGACGTCGGTGAGCCTGACCGACGTCTCCGCCTACCTCCCCGGCGAGCCCGTCCCCGCCGCCTTCTTCACCGAGCACCCGGCGGCGGAGGACAGGCTGCGCGACAGCCCGATGTTCAAAGTCCCCCCGTTACGCCACCACGTGGCGCCGGACGAGACCAACGCGGACATGATCGAGCGTGCCGTCCAGCCGCTGATCGAACGGCACGGCCGCGCGGCCGTCCGCCGCGTCGACGTCCTGCTCGTGCACAGCCAGCTGCCGGACCAGCCCTTCGTGGGCGCCGGCACCGAAGTGGCCCGCCGACTGGGCCTGGCGCCGCGCTACCTGATCGACGTGGCCAACGCCGGCTGTGCCTCCTTCGTGCACATGCTGGACCTGGCCCGGCAGATCCTGCTGCACGACGACGCCCGTACGGCCCTGATCTGCAACGCGCAGAGCGCCGCGGGCCAGCTGTTCACCCAGTCACAGGTGCGCGGTCTGTCCCAGGCCGCCATCCCGGGCGACGGCTGCGGAGTCGGCTACGTGACCACCTCCGCGCACGCCCCGGTCCTCGGGATCGAGAGCCGGCACATCGCCGCCCATGCCGGCGACATGGCCATGGTGCGCGACGACGGGCGCAAGTACTGGGAGGCCGGGGAAGCCCAGGTCCGCATCGGTTTCACCGAGGCCGGAGTCGCCAACGTGCTGCAGCGGGGCAACGGCCTGGTGCCGCGGGCCGTTCAAGACCTGCTGCGTCGCCTGGGAAGGAACACCACCGACATCGACTGCCTGATCACCAACCAGCCCAACCGCACCTTCCTGCGCAACTGGCGTGATGCGCTGGGCCTGCCCGCCGAACGCCACCCCGACACCTTCGACCGGTGCGGAAACCTCTTCGGCGCCGCGATGCCCGTCACACTCGACGACGCGATCCGCTCCCAGCGGATCCGGGAGGGCGACCTGGTGGTGCTGGCCGGATTCGCCCACGCCGGGGACTACGCCGGTGCCGCCGCACTCCGCTGGGGGCAGGGACGTTGACGGCCGCGGCCGGCAGCGGCCCGGTGGCCGCGCTGAGTACGATCGTTGACATGCTCGCTGAAGCATTGCAAGATCCGGGCTGCGGAAGCGGCCGATCCCATGGCTCCCTGCAGCCGTTCGCCACACATCGGGGGGAATTTACTGAACGTCCGGGTGTCGTCCGAAGGGTCGGGCCACAGTAACCGCAGCCGTTGCGGTGCGAGAGCGGAACTTGCGTGCGGATGATCAGGCGTGGAAGATCACGGCGTGCGCTCCGTCGCGAGACGGAGCTGATCGTCTCCTCGATGCCGCTGCCAGAGCCCTTCAACCTCGATCAACTGGTCCGGAACATGGAAGAAGCCCGCGGCCGGCGGATCGTGATGAAGCCTCTGCCGGACCACATCGCCGGTGTCACCGGTATCTGCGGTCTCTACGTCCGGCACGACACGCGGCCTCTCGATCTGATCTTTCACGTCAGCAGCGGTTCGCCGTGGCACGAGAGGCAGGTCAAGCTGCACGAGCTGGTCCACCTGTGGGCGGAGGACTCCACCGGTGTCATCGGCACCGACGAGTTGCTGACCGACTTCTCGGCCGAGCGTGCCGAGCGCCTGGTGGCCGCGGGGCAGGCCGCCGCCCGTCGGCGGTACGAGACCCGGGTCGAACAGCGTGCCGAGGACGCGGCCGCGCTCATCAACCGGCTGGCGCAGACCCAGCACGCCATCGACGACCCGACCACGCGCAGCCTCGCCCAGGACTTCACCTACGGCAGGCCCAAGACTTGAAGGACCCGAACATGTCCGACCTCCTGGCCTACCTCATCGCGGGCCTGCTCCTCATACAGGCCGGCCTGAGAGCCAAGTCGGCGGTCAGGGGCCACGCACGGGACCGGTCGCTGTGGGGGGCCTTCGTGGCCTTCGCCGCCGCATGGCTGAGCCGCACGTCCGCGGGAATCACCGCGTTGGACAGCCTCGATGTGCCCGACCTGGCCTACTTCGTGAAACACGTGCTGTCGATCATCGGCATCTGCGTGATCCTCCGCTACGTCACGGCGGTCTACCGCACGGCGGGCCCGGACGGCGAGCGCTCCCGTGCCGTCCGGCTGTCCGCCCTGGTTCACCGCGTCGCCACCCGGGCCTCGGTGGCCACCGTCCTGGTGATGGGGGTGATCTTCTTCTTCCTCCTGGGCAAGCCCGACACCGCCACCCCCTTCTTCATCGAGCGGTATCGCGGCCAGGCGGCCCTCGCCGTGTACATGGGCCTGTTCTACCTGTACGCCGGTGTCGCGGCCGCGGTGTGCGCGGTCCAGTGGGGAGGTGCCGTCAAGGACGCACCGTTCCGCTCCCTGCGCAACGGCCTGCGGATGATGTCCACCGCCATGCTGATCACGACGGTCTACTCGGTGATCCGCATCGCCTTCCTCACCGTGGTCACCTTCTCCCGGGTTTCGGACGGCACCGAGCACACCCAGGAGACGGTGACCGACACCCTCCTGTACCTGTGCTTCCTGCTCTGGGGCCTCGGCGCCATAGCTCCGGCGACGCACGCCGCGCGCGAGCGGTACCACGCCCTGCGCAGCCTCGTGGACCTCCATCCTCTATGGCGGCAGCTCGCACTGCGCTTCCCGGACGCCGTCCGGCACCGCCCCAGCACGTATTTCACCCGCATCACGGCGAAGGCGGCACGGCTCGACGCCCTACGCGACGTGCTCTTCAGCCCGGACCCGTCGCTGCCGGCCCGCCTGGACCGATTCGCCATGGACATCCGCGACGCGGTCTTCCTGCTGAGACGTCACGCTCCGCACGACCTCGCCGAGCGCGCCCTCGCGCGCGCCGGGACCGACCTCGGGCCCGAGCACGCCACCGAGGTGCAGGCCGAGGCGCTCTGGATCCGCGCCGCGCTGGCCACGGCCGATGAGCCCACGCACGAGCCGGCCGGCGTGAGCGCGCCGTATCCCTTCGACCCGGGAGCCACCCCCGACGACGAGGTCACCCACCTGCGGGACCTGGCATCCGCCTACCGGCTCACGACCCCTGCCGACGCCGAGGACCTGCTCACCGGCGAGTTCAGCGGCCGCAGTTGACCAACCGATTCCGAGAACCCCGAGGACTGCACATGACTCCCCCCAACCCCGCCCGTCCCACGATGTCCGCCGCGGCAGTCCTCCGGGACGGCGAGGGCCGGTTCCTGATCGTCAAGCCCGGCTACAAGCCGGGCTGGAACCTTCCGGGCGGTGGCGTCGACAAGGGTGAGACGCCGGCCCAGGCGGCGCGCCGTGAGCTGCTGGAGGAACTCGGCATCGACCAGGCCATCGGACGGCTGCTGGTGAGCGCCTTCGTCCGGACGCCGGCCGGTGGCCACATGTACTTCGTCTTCGACGGCGGAGTCCTCGGCGAGGAGCAGCGGGACTCCATCGTCCTGCAGGAGAGCGAGCTGACCGACTACCGGTTCAGCGCACCGGACGAGATCGGGCCGGACGAGATCCCGCCTGCCGTGCGGCCGGTCTGGGAGGCCGCGCTGGCATGTCTCGCGGAGGGCGGTACCACCTACCGCGAGTTCGTCCGGTAGCCGAGAGGGGAGGCCGGGGGGCGGAGCTCACTCGGGCACGTCGGCATCGGGGCCGAGGATCTCGGCCATCGTGCTGCTGATGAAGTCCAGAAGTTCGGCCCGCGCGGCGGCGGGAATCTCGTGCTCGCCACCGCGCGCCGCCTCCACGGTGAAACTGTTCCTCACCGCGCGCGTCGACACCACCAGTCGTTCGATCTGGGGGTCCGGGCTGCGGAAGAACACCGACGGCACATCGAGGGCCAGTGCCAGGGCGTCCAGGATCTCGTCCGAGGGACCGGCGTAGGTCCCCAGCCGCAGCGCCTCGACCAGAGCCGCCGTGAGCACGGGCCCGCCGGATCTGCGGTTGCCCTCGTCGGCGATCTCGGCGTCCGACGGCAGCGCGCCCTGGAACACGTCGTCCCGCAGGTGCGCGAGCTTGTGGGCCACCGAGGCCGCCGACACACCCTCGGGGGCCCGCACGGGCACGACGTGACCGAAGCTGCGCTTCTGGGCGGCGAGCAGTTCCGGCACGGTGACGCCGTACGCATGGGCGAGTGCCTCGTGAAACGCCTCGGGCAGTGGCCGCTTGCCACGCTCGGCGGCCCGCACCGACATCGGTGACCGGGTCCTCGTGACCGTCACGGTGTCGGCCTGCGTCATGCCCGCGTCACAGCGCAGGTCGGCGAGGTTGGGCGGTCCCAGGCGCGGAAACAGGTCGTCGAGGCCCGCATCGAGTGCCGCGGCGATGGCGGGAAGCCGCTCGGGCGGGGGAGTGGCCTGACCGGTCTCCCAGCGCGACACGGCGTTGGTCCCCACGCCCAGGGCCGCACCCAACTCGGACTGGGACCTGCGCAGGAGCACACGGCGGTTGCGCAGTTCACGGCCGTCGAAGGCGCGCTCGGGCATGCAGGTACTCCATCAGATCGGCGGGCGAGCCCACTCTAGCCACTTGATCAGATCACCAGAAGAGGATAGTTTCACCTTCTAGTGATCGAGGTGTGGTCGTTGCCGCCCACGGGGGTGGTGGCAACGACCGCACCCACCCTCCCGGACCGGCACAAGGCCTGGCCTGCGCGTTCGTACGGCTCAGCGAGCGGACCGGTCCCGGGCGTGACCGAACCTGCCGACATCGAAGCCGTGCCCGTGGCGACGGCCCTGAGTGCCGGTCGGCGTGCGGCACAGTGCGATGAGCGCGGCGTCGTCGCCGAGGCTTCCCCCGACGTGGTCGAGGAGATCGCGGCGGATGTGGTGGAGCAGCTTCTCGGGGCTGCTGCCGGCCCACCGGGTGGCTCGCTCGGCGAGGGGGTAGAAGACGCCGTCGGCATCACGGGCCTCGATGACCCCGTCGGTGTAGAGCAGGAGGGTGTCGCCGGGCTCGAAGGAGAACACGTCGACCGTGTAGTCGTCCCTGGCCGCCGGCCCGTGGATGCCGAGCGGGGGCGCCGGGTGCACCGGGACCGCGACGGCGCTGCCGTGGCTGAGGAGCAGGGGCGGGGGGTGGCCGCAGCTCAGTATCCGGATGATGTGACCCTCGTCGGGGATCTCCATGAGCATCAGGGTGGCGAACCGCTCGCCCCTCTCCTCCTCGGACTCCAGCGTGGGCAGGTTGCGGGCCACGCTCTCTTCCAGGGCGAAGGCCAGTGCGGGCAGCGCGGTGTGGTGGTGGGCGGCCTCGCGGAACGCCCCGATGATCAGTGCGGCCTCGCCGATGGCGGACAGGCCCTTCCCGCGCACGTCACCGATCATGACCCGGACGCCGTTGTCGGTGGGGGTCGCCGCGTACAGGTCGCCGCCGATCTGGGCCTCGGCCTCGGCGGCCAGATACAGACAGGCGACCTTCATCGGGCCGATCTGCTCCGGCAGCGGCCACAGCAGGACGTGCTGCGCCGCCTCGGCGATCATGCGGACCTGCGCCAGCTGGCGTCGGCGGCGCTCGCGTATCACGCAGTAGAACACGGTCAGGGCCGACAGCACGGCAAGGGCGAGGATCTGGACGAGTACGTTGCGGCTGAACAGCACGCCGAAGTGCCAGCCGATGTACGCCTGCGCGCCCACGGCCAGGAGTCCGATCAGCCCCGTCGGCCAGGGGCCGGCGAACGAGACGGTGATCGCGGGGGCGATGACCAGCAGCGGGCCGAGATGGATGTCGGCCGGGACCAGTTGGTCCACCACCGCGATCACCAGGATGAGCACGATCGGGATCAGCAGCAGCGCATGGCTCGACCGCCACGGCTGCCGCAGACCGGCAAGGGGTCGCCGGGCATCCACATCTTCCACAGTGCACCCGTCACGCCACGCTCACGACCGCACACCGCCGACGGGCCGGTCGCGGCCCACCGATCGACTGTTCGACCCGGATCGTCCTGCCCGCGTGTGTGTGGCGGGTGCCCCAGCGCCGGGTGAGCCGGGCGACCAACCTGCGTGCGGGCGAGCAGCAGGGCGATGTCGTCGTCGTGCGGTCCGGGACACACCGTGTCCAGGACGGTGTCGGCCAGTGCTTCGAGTGAGGCGGCGGGCCGGGCGAGAGCGCTCCGCAGCGCGGCCACACCGTCGTCGAAGTCGCGGCCACCGGCCGTGACGAGACCGTCGGTGAACAGGGCGAGCAGGCTCTTTTCGGGCAAGGTGAGCTCCGTCGCCTCGAAGGGCAGGCTGCCCAGGCCGAGCGGCGGCCCGGCCGGCAGATCGACCACGCGTTCGCGAAGGCGAGCAGTTCCCTGTTGTAGCGGTCCGGGTCGCTCATGCAGAGGCTGTGTCCCGTGCCCTCGATCACGACGAGCCGGGAGTCGGGCAGCAGGGCATGGGGCCTGCGGCCGGTCTGCTCGATCGGCGCCGAGCGGTCGGCGTCGCCCTGGACGACCAGGGCGGGCACGGTGACCGTGGTGAGTTCCTCGCGCAGGTGCGCGCCGATGCACGTCTCGTTCGTCGACAGCAGGACCGGCAATGGCGTGTCGAAGAACTGGCGCCTGGTCCGGTCGCCCAGCCCGGCCGACACCTGGTGGCCGGGGCCACCACGGGCTCAGCCGGCGGCGGCGTGGGCCGGGGGCGCCACGTCGGCGTGGCACGGCTCGGTGGCGGGCTCCGCACCGTCCGAGGGCGCGGACTCCGGCCGGGCGTCCGGGGACTCCAGGCGGAACATGGCCTCCTCGTCCGGGGTACCGGGGACCGCCTGGTAGACCACCATCCGCTGGCCGCCCGTCCGGGCAAGTCGCATGACCTCGTACGTCAGGGTCATCGGACCGACCACCGGATGACGGAAGGTCTTCTGCCCGCCGCCGCGCTCACAGACGTCGTAGCGCTCCCACAGGCGCGCGAACTCCGGTGACTTCAAGACGAGTTCGCCGACGAGCGCGGTCAGCTCGGGGTCGTCCGGGTCGGCCCCGGCGACTGCTCGCAGATGGGCCACCGAGAGGGCGACGTTCTCCAACCACGGCTCGTAGAGTTTCCGGCCGACCGGGTGGAGGAAGACGTAGCGGGTCACGTTGCGCCGCTCCTCGGGCCAGTCCCAGAGCCCGGGCAGCAGCCGCCGGCCGGGCGGGTTCGCGGCCAGCACGCGGTTGTAGCGGCTCACCACATAGGCGGGCAGCGGCCGCACCGACTCCAGCATGCGCAGAACCGAGTCGCGCACGGTGTTGTCCGAACAGGCGGACAGCTCCGAGACCCGGCCCGAGGCCAGCTCCGCGAGTTCGTGCAGACGTTCGTACGCATCGCCGCGCAGCCGCAGGGCACGGCCGAGGGCGTCCACGACGGCGGGGGACGGGTTGGTCTCCCGACCGCGCTCCAGGCGGATGTAGTAGTCGACGCTCACCCCCGCCAGTGCGGCCAGCTCCTCCCGGCGCAGTCCGGGAGTGCGGCGCACGCCCGCACCGCTCGGGAGCCCGACGTCCTCCGGGCGCACCTGTGCCCTGCGGGCCTTCAGGTACCTGCCCAGTTCGGTGCCCCGCGCGTCCGCTGCTGCTGTCATCCGACCATTGTGGCAGGTGGGGCGGGGAGCCTGGGGGGCCGTGTCAGGGCCTGGAACGCGGCACCCCGGGCAGCGCCCGGTCTGCCGGACGGCCGTGCGCGGGCGCAGAGTTGATCCGGAGCGGGCGGCCCGTCCGCCGGGGCCCAGGGGGTGCACGACACCGGACCGCGGCCCCGGCGGACCGTGCCGCCCGCCACCACACGAGCCGACCAGCCGTCAATTACCAGCAGAAGTGAGGAATTCACGATGCCGAGCACTCCTTCCCGGTCCGCCGCCCTCGCTCACGGGCACACCCCCGGGTCATCGGCACACACACCCTGGCGACGACACCCGGACCAGCCCCGACCAGCCGCACCACCCACCGCCGCCCCCGCCGCACCGCGGCGCAGCGGTCTCGCGCTGGTCGCTTCTCTGCTCGGGTTCACCGTGATCACCATCGACGTCTCGGCCGTGAACATCGCGCTGCCCGCGATCCGGAGCTCCCTCGACGGCGGGATGGCCGGGCTGCAGTGGGTGGTGGACGCGTACACCCTGATGTTCGCGGCCCTGATGCTCTCCGCAGGTGCCCTCGCCGACCGCGCCGGCGCCCGCCGCGCCTACGCCTGGGGCGTCGCCCTGTTCACCCTCGCCTCCCTCGGCTGCGCGCTCGCGCCCGGCATCGGCGTGCTCGTCACCACGCGCGTGGCGCAGGGCGGCGCCGCCGCGGTCGTGATGCCGGCCTCGCTGGCGCTCGTCCGGCAGGCGTACGAGGACGCCCGGGCGCGCGCCCGCGCCATCGCGCTGTGGACGGTCGGTGGCTCGGTGGCGATGGCCGCGGGCCCGGTGCTGGGCGGGCTGCTCACCGACTGGGCCGGCTGGCGGGCCGTCTTCCTGCTCAACCTGCCGGTGGGCGCGGTGATCCTGGGCCTGCTGGTCCGGGTGCCGCGCTCCCCGCGCCGGCCCGCCGCCCTGGACGGCGTGGGCCAGCTCACCGCCGTACTGGCCCTGGCCGGGCTGGCCTTCGCGGTGATCGAGGGCGGGCACCGGGGCTGGACCAGCGGCCCGGTACTCGCCGCCGCCGCGCTCGCCGTCGCCTCCGGTTACGCCTTCTGCGCGGTGGAGGCCCGGCACCGCCAACCCATGGTTCCGCTGGCCATGTTGAGGGACCGCGAGGTGGCCGTCCCGCTCGCGGTCGGTTTCGCCGTCAACGCCGCCTTCTACGGCGGGATCTTCCTCCTGGGGCTGTACTACCAGCAGTTGCGCGGGATGTCGGGGATCGTGGCCGGGCTGATGTTCGTCCCGATGTCGGCGGTGGTGACCGCGACCAACCTGGTCTCGCCGCGGCTGGCGGAGCGGATCGGGCGGCGCCCGGTGATCGTCGCCGGGCAGGTGGTCTTCATCACGGCGATGCTGGCCATGCTGCCGCTGGCCGCACACACTCCCGTGTGGCTCGTGCTGGTCCTGCTGCTGCCGCTGAGCATCGGCGGGGCGCTCGTGGTGCCCGCGCTGACCGCGCTGCTGATGGACGCCGTCCCCCGGGAGCGGGCCGGGACCGCGTCGGGGCTGCTCAACTCCTTCCGCCAGACCGGCGGTGCGCTTGCCGTCGCCCTCTTCGGCAGCCTGCTCTCCGGCCCGGGCGGCGGCTTCTCCCTCCCGGGCATGCGCACCGGCCTCCTCGCCGTAGCCGCCCTTCTCCTCGCCACCGCGGCCCTCTCCCGCCTCCTCCTGCGCCGCGGCTGATCCCCGTCGACTCCACACGCCCCGCGGCTGCCCCCGCATCACACCCACGCGCACTACGAGCACAGGGCGGAGTCCGTCGCATCGCCCGGCCGGCCGGGCGAAGACCCGGCGCGAGCGCGCCGCCGGGCCTGCGACCTGTGACGCCGCCGGGCTTCCGTGCGCTGTAGGGGGTGGACCCGGGACCCAGGGGATCCCTGGCACCCCGTACGGCGGTCGCCCGGCCACCCGCAGCCGAACGGCCACCAGCCCGTGAGGCCGGGGGTCTGCGGAAGCAAGAACGTCGTGATGATCGAGGTGGGTGTGCAGGCGCTGCTGGCGGACCGCTATCAGTTGCAGGAACGGCTGGGGCGCGGCGCGATGGGGGAGGTGTGGCGGGCCGCGGACCAGCTCCTCGGGCGTCCCGTGGCGGTCAAGCTGCTGTGTGCCGAGGACGCCGCGGACGCCGAACGCTTCCGCCTGGAGGCGCAGACCGCGGGCCGGCTCAACCACCCCAACGTCGTGGGCATGTACGACTTCGGCTCCCACCAAGGCCGGCTCTACCTGGTCATGGAGCTCGTCGAGGGCTGGAGCCTCGCCCAGGACCGGTCCCTGCGCGGTGTCCTCGCACCCCAGGACGCGGCGGCCGTCGTCGCCCAGGTGGCCGCCGGTCTGGCCGCGGCGCATCGCCAGGGAGTGGTCCACCGGGATGTGAAGCCCGCCAACGTGATGCTGACCGGCGACCGTACGGCGAAGGTCGCCGACTTCGGGATCGCACGCTTCGCCGACGAGGCGGCCGGCTCCCTGACCGTCACCGGCAAGATCCTCGGCACCGCCGACTACCTCGCCCCCGAACGCGCCCTCGGCCGCCCGGCCCAGCCCGCCTCCGACGTCTACTCCCTCGGCTGCGTGCTGTACGAACTGCTCACCGGCAGGCCCCCGTTCCGCGGTGCGACCTCGCTGGCCGTGGTGCAGCAGCACGTCGACGCCGTCCCACCGCCGCCCGTCCGGCTGCGCCCCGGGACACCGCAGCCCCTGTCCGACTACGTGCTGCGTCTGCTCGCCAAGGATCCGGCCCACCGGCCCACGGCCCAGCAGGCGGCCGACTGGCTCGCCGCATGCCACCGGACCCCGCTCCCGGCCCAGCCGGGCGGCGGCCCCGCCACCCTGCCTGCCCGGCCCTTCGCTCACGCTCCCGGCCCGCAGCCCCGTGCATCCCGGGATGCGGCGCACTCCCGTCCGCGGGGCCGCCGCGGACTGGCCACCCGAGCCACACTCTGCGGCGTCGGCCTGGCCCTCTTCACCGCCGCGGCAGCCCTGGGCGCGTCGATCGATTCCGGCGACCCCACCCCGTCGTCGCCGTCTTCCCCCGCCCCGGCAACACTCACCTCCCCACCCGCACCCCGGACACCGCCCCCGACCGTCACGGCGCCGCCTGCGCGCCGGCGCGGTGACGACCGGGGCCACGAGCGCAAGGCCGAACGGAACGCCGGGAAAGCCAGGGGACCGCACTCCCACCACTGAACAGAGCGTCTCGCCGGCGGGGAACAGACAGGGGGCGCTGCTGGGCCCCGTCGTCGATCTCCCTCTCCCAGCCTTCGGCCGGGGGGACCCCAGAGCACGCACCTGACGCCGCAGGGCCCGCCCTTCGGGCGGACGACGGGGTTCGACGACAGGGCCTGGCCCAGGGGCCGGCACTCCGGGCACCCGGTTCCGAGCCGACGCCCTCTCGCCGGGTGACGCCGGCGGGAGCATGGCGCCGCGAGCCCGGAGGGCCGGCGCGGCGCGCCCGTACGACATCCGGGATCACACCGGCCCCGCGGTGCTCCGTCCGACCCGGAGGGAGGTGCGCAACACCACGGTGCGCAGGGGCCGTTCCGTCCCGGTGATCCGGTCCAGCAGCAGGCCGGCCGCTGTCCGGCCCAGGTCGTACGAGGGCACCCGGACCGTGGTCAGGCCGGGCTGCACCAGCGGCGCCCAGGGCACCTCGCCGAACGACAGGACACCGATCTCGGGTGGCTCCAGACCTGCCTCGCGCACCGCCTGCAACGCCCCGGCGGCCATCAGGTTGTTGGCCGCGAAGACCGCGTCCGGCCGCAGCGGCAGGGCGAGCAGACCGGCCATGGCCGTGTACCCGCCCTCGGCCCTGAAGTCGGCGTGCCGGGTGTACTCGCGCAGCCGGTCCACGTCCCCGGCCGGAGCACCCGGCCCGTCGTCCAGGAACGTGCGGAGCGCCCTGCGGTAGCCGGCGAGCCGTTCCTCCGCGGTGGAGGCGCCCTGCGGGCCGGTGATGCAGGCGATCCGCCGGTAGCCGCGGGCCAGCAGGTGGGCCGTGGCGGCCGCGCTGCCGTCCTCGTTGTCCACCAGTACGGCGTCCACTCCGGCCCCGCGGGGGCGGCGGTCCACCGCGACCACCGGTATGCCGCGGCTCTGCAGGGCGGACACGTCGGTGCGGCTGCGGGACGCGGCGGCCACGATGACGCCGGCCATCCGTTCGGCGACGGCGATGTCCAGATAACGCCGTTCCTTGTCGAGGTTCCCGTCGGTGTTGCACAGCACCACCGAGAAGCTGGTGCGCTGGGCCGCGTCCTCGACGCCGCGGGCCAGCGCCGTGAAGAACGGGTTCGCGATGTCCGGGATGATCAGTCCGATGAGGCTGCTGCGCCGCATCCGCAGCGAACGGGCGACCCGGTTGGGGGCGAAGCCCAGCTCGGCCGCCGCGCGCCGCACCCGTTCGGCGCGCTCGGCGGTGACGCGGCCCCCGTTCAGCACCCGGGAGACCGTGGCGGGGGAGACCCCGGCGGCCCGGGCCACGTCGTTGATCGTCGTCATGGGTCCTCCGACCTCTTGCCCGACCCGTTCAGGACTCTTGACACCCTCGGACGGCAAACCCTACGTTCCCTCTGAAAAGGATTTCAAGGATCCGCGGGCCTCTCCGCCGCTGTGAAGCAGCCATTCCTGAACCAGCATGCTCATGTGGCAGTGGGCGAGGTGCGCGGTCTTCTGAAATCGATTTCCCACAACGAACGTCACCTGTGCACCATGGGAGGTCCGCGATGGCGCGGATGAACGCGGACGGCGCGGCATGAGCGGCGCACCGCCCGCCCTGCTGCGAATGCGGGGCATCAGCAAGGAGTTCCCGGGCGTCCGGGCGCTCAGCGACGTCGAACTGACCGTCCATCCGGGCGAGGTGGTGGCCCTGCTCGGCGAGAACGGCGCCGGCAAGTCGACGCTGATGAACATCCTCGCCGGGGTGCACGCCGACTACGAGGGCACCATCGAGATCGACGGCGAGCCGGTGCGGATCCACTCACCGAAACACGCCCAGCAGCACGGCATCGCGATGATCCACCAGGAGCTCAACCTGGTGCCCGAGCTGTCCGTGTCCGACAACGTCTTCCTCGGCCGCGAACTGCGCACCGCACGCGGCACGTTGGACCGTACGGCGATGCACGCCCGCACCGCGGAGCTGCTGGCCGACCTCGGCCTCACCGTCCCCCCGGGCCGGCTGGTCCGCGACTGCCGCATCGCCGAGCAGCAACTCGTCGAGGTGGCCAAGGCGCTGAACGGCACCCTGCGGATCCTGGTGCTGGACGAGCCGACGTCCGCGCTCGCCGAGGCGGAGGTGGAGCGGCTGTTCTCCGTGATCCGCCGGCTGGCGGCCCGCGGCGTCGGGCTGATCTACATCTCGCACCGGCTGGAGGAGCTGGAGGAGATCGCCGACTCGGCGACCGTGCTGCGCGACGGCACCTTCGCCGGCCGCCGCCCGGTCGCCGGCACCGACCGTGCCGAGCTGGTACGGCTGATGGTCGGACGGCCCCTGGGCGAGCTGTTCCCCAGGGCGGCGGAGCAGCGGTCCGACGGCCCGGTGCGACTGCGCGTGAAGGGCCTGACCACGACTCTCGCGCCCGGCGGTACCCGTACGCCGCTGCACTCGGTCCACTTCGAGGTCCGCGCCGGGGAGATCCTCGGCGTCGCCGGGCTGATGGGTGCCGGGCGCAGCGAGGTGCTGGAGGCCCTCTTCGGGGCCGGCGACCGCGTGCACGGCGAGATCACGCTGAACGACCGCCCGTACACCCCGCACACCCCCCGCACGGCGATCCGCCGGGGCATCGCGCTGGTCGCCGAGGACCGCAAGGCGCAGAGCCTGGTGATCGGCAACACCGTACGGTTCAACACCACCCTGGCCGCCCTCGACCGCTACCTCAGGCCGTGGCGGACCGTGGACGCCCGCCGGGAGAAGGCGGCAGCGGCCGGCAAGGTCGCGGAGCTGCGCACCAAGACGCACAGCCTGGACGCCGTGGTCGGCACCCTCTCCGGCGGCAACCAGCAGAAGGTGGTGCTGGCCAAGTGCCTGCTCACCGAGCCCTCGGTGCTGCTGCTCGACGAGCCGACGCGGGGCATCGACGTCGGGGCCAAGGCCGAGATCCACGCCCTGATGGACGCCCTCGCGGGCCAGGGCACCGCGATCATCGCCGTCTCCTCCGAGCTTCCGGAGCTGATCGGCATGTGCGACCGGATCGTCGTCCTCTGCGAGGGGCGGCTGACCGGCGAGTTCCATCGCGACCCGGCCCGGGGGCCGGCCGCGACCCAGGAGGCCATCCTCACCGCGGCGATGGCACGGCAGAACGTTGTGGCCGGACCACCGGCGGACGGGAACGAGGCAGAGAAATGAGCAGGACACTCCCACCGGCGGACACCGCCGCCGACACCGGTGAGCACCTCCGGACGCTGCGGGGGCGCCTGTCCCGGTCCCTGCCGTCACTCGGCTCCCTGCAGAGCTACATCAGCCTGCTGCTGGTGGTCGCCGTCGGCATCGTCACCAAGGGCCAGATCTTCTGGAACCAGGACAACCTCACCAACGCCGTCACCGCCTTCGCCTCGCGCGGCATCCTCGCGGTCGGCGTCACCCTGGTCATCCTCACCGCGGGGATCGACCTGTCCGTGGGTTCGGTGCTGGGCATCGGGTCCATGACCGCGGCGATGCTGCTGGTCCACCACGGCCTGTCGCCCTGGGCGATCGTCCCGCTGTGCGCGCTGGTGGGGGCGTTCTTCGGTTTCCTCAACGGGATCGGCACCACCTGGCTGCGCATCCAGTCCTTCGTGATGACCCTGGCCATGCTGTCGGTGGTGCGCGGCATCGACCGGCAGATGAGCAACAACGTGGCCGTCGGTGTGCAGTTGGTGGACCCCCACGGTCATCTCACGCCCCAGGCCGCCGCCTTCGCCGCGCTGGGCACGCCGGGCCACACCCTGATCGGGGGCATCGGCTACCCGGTGATCGCGTTCGTCGCGGTCTGTGTCGCGGTCCAACTGCTGCTCTCCAGGACCAGGTTCGGACGGCACGTGTACGCCGTGGGCGGCAACCCCACGGCCGCCCGGCTCTCCGGGGTCAACGTCACCCTGGTGATCATCACCGTCTTCACGCTCTGCGGACTGCTGGCCGGATTCGCCGGTCCGATCGACGCCGCCTACAGCGCCTCGGCCGACCCGCTGGCCGGTACCTCCTACGAGCTGGACGCCATCGCCGCGGCCGTCATCGGCGGCACCAGCCTGGCCGGCGGCAAGGGCACCATCACCGGCACCGCCGTCGGCGCGCTGATCCTCACTCTGCTGGACAACATCCTCGGGCTCAACGCGATCAGCGACAACATGCAGATGATCATCAAGGGTCTCATCGTCGTCATGGCCGTCGTGCTGCAGCGCCCGGGCTTCCTCCAGCCCCTCATCCAGCCGCTGCGCCGCCTGCGCGCCCGCGCCTGACCTTCCCCCGTACCCCCCCGCACCACCGCTCACCCTCACCCACGCAAGGAGTCCGTTGTGTCCGCTGTGTCCCTGAGCCGCGCCGCTGTGGCCGTCGCCGGCGCGGTCGCCACCGTCGCCACCCTCACCTCCTGCGCCGCCCACGCGCCGAAGACCGCCGCCGGCTCGGGCAGCGGCAAGAAGACGTTCGTGGTCGGCTACTCCCAGTCCAACAACGCCGAGCCGTACCGCGCCCAGCTCAACGCGCAGCTGGAGTACTTCGTCAAGAAGTACCCGGACCTGAAGCTGCTGCCCATCACCGACGCCCACCAGGACAGCGCCACCCAGGTGAGCCAGGTGCAGAACTTCATCCAGCAGAAGGCCGACGTCCTGATCCTCTCGCCCAACGAGCCGGCCCCGCTGACCGCCGCGGTGCAGCAGGCGTGCACCGCGCACATCCCGGTCATCGTCCTGGACCGCACGGTGAACACCGACTGCTACACGTCCTTCATCGGCGGCGACAACTACAAGATCGGCAAGATGGCGGGTGAGGCGGCGGTGCAGGCCCTGCCGCACGGCGGCAACGTGGCCGAACTGCAGGGGACCCTGTCCGACCAGCCGCAGATCGACCGCGACAAGGGCTTCAGAGACGCCATCGCCGGACACCACATCACCATCGTGTACCACCAGGAGGCGAAGTGGCTGAAGGCCAACGCCACCACGATCATGCAGCGTTGGCTGGACCAGAACACGAAGATCGACCTCGTCTACGGCGAGAACGACGACATGGCCCTCGGCGCCGTGCTCGCCGCCCGCGGCGCGGGCAAGGCCGACGGCATCAAGTTCGTCGGCATCGACGGCCTCGCCATCCCGACGGGGGGCATCCGGGCCGTACAGCTCGGCCAGATGTACACCACGTTCATCTACCCGACCGGCGCCGAGCAGGCGGCGGCCACCGCCGAGGCCGTCGCACACGGAAAGACCGTCGGCAAGAAGCAGACCCTGCAGACCACCAGGATCACCAAGGACAACGCCGCGGACATCTACAAGCAGTACGACATGTCGGCCAAGCTCGGCTGAGCCCGGCCGCGCCTCCGCCCTTCCGGCAGGAACCCATGGCCTCGGCCATGGGTTCACCGCTCTCCGCCCGGCCGTCGTCAGTGGCGGAGACCACGGCCCGCGGTGCTCCGACCCCGTCCCCCCTGACGGCGTATCGGAAAATGACGTGCCCCCGCCCGCCTCCCTCTCGTACCGTCATCCCGTACCGAGCACCGCCACGACCGTACGGCGGTGCCTGTCGTCCGACACAGAGGGGAGCCCGGCCGTGCGCGCACGCACCGCTGTCGTCGCTCCCCGTTCCCGGTACGAGGTGATCCTCGTGTCCTTGTCCGGCCGGTGCCCGCTGCGCGGCCGGCACCGGACGCCCGTGACGCCCCGCTGACCCGGACGCACGGGTAATCGCGCTGCCCTTTTCCGATCCTCGAGATCCTCAGAAAGGCCCTGGGCCGTGCGCACGAACACCACCACCCTCGCCGCGATCCGCAACCTCGGCATCCTCGCCCACGTCGACGCGGGCAAGACCACCGTCACCGAGCGGATCCTCTACGTGACGGGCACCACCCACAAGCGGGGCGAGGTGCACGACGGCACCACCGTCACCGACTTCGACCCGCAGGAGCGCGACCGCGGCATCACCATCTTCGCCGCCGCCGTCAGCTGCGCCTGGGACGGGCACCGCATCAACCTCATCGACACCCCCGGCCACGTCGACTTCGCCGACGAGGTCGAGCGCTCGCTGCGCGTCCTGGACGGCGCGGTCGCCGTGTTCGACGCCGTCGCCGGGGTCGAGCCGCAGAGCGAGTCGGTGTGGCGGCAGGCGGACCGGCACGGCGTGCCGAGAATCGCCTTCGTCAACAAGATGGACCGGGCGGGCGCCGACCTGGACCGGGCCGTCGAGTCCATCCGGCAGAGACTGCATCCGGTCCCGCTCGTGGTCCAGTTGCCCATCGGCGCCGAGGACGGGTTCACGGGTGTGGTGGACCTCGTCCGGATGCGCTCGCTGGTCTGGGCCGACGGCGCGGGTACGGCCGTGGAGGGGCCCGTGCCCGAGTCGCTGAGCGAGGAGGCGGTACGCCGGCGGAGGGCGCTGGAGGAGACCGTGGCGGAGCTGCACCCGTCCGCACTGGAGGAGTTCTGCGACCGGGAGACCCTCTCCGCCGGCACCCTCTCCGCCACCCTGCGCGACCTCACCCGCACCGGTGACGGTGTGGTCGTGCTGTGCGGCTCCGCCTACCGCAACCGGGGCATCGAGCCGCTGCTCGACGCGGTCGTGGCCTATCTGCCCTCGCCGCTGGACGTCCCCGCGGTACGCGGCGTCCACGAGGGGGCGGAGCAGCACCGGGACGCCGACCCGGAAGTGCCGTTCGCGGGGCTGGTGTTCAAGGTGAACGCGAGCGCCACCGGGCGGCTCGCCTACGTGCGCGTGTACTCGGGCACCATCGAGAAGGGAGACACCGTGTGGGACCCGGGCAGCGGTCGCACCGAGCGCGTGGCGCGCATCCTGCGGGTCATGGCGGACCGGCATGCACAGCTGGAGAGGGCGGTCGCCGGTGACATCGTCGCGCTGGCCGGTGTGAAGTCGGCGCGGGCCGGCTCCACGCTGTGCGACCCCGGTGCCCCGCTGCTCCTGGAACGGCCGCCGGCCGCCGAGCCCGTGGTGTCCGTCGCGGTCGAGGCCCGGCGCGCCACGGACACCGGCCGGCTGGCGACGGCACTGGGGCGGCTGGCCGAGGAGGATCCCTCGCTGGTGGTGCGCACCGACGCCGAGACCGGGCAGACCGTGCTGTCCGGCATGGGCGAACTCCACCTGGAGGTCGCGGTGGAGAAGATCCGCCGCGACGGGGGACCGGAGGTCACCGTGGGCCGGCCGCGGGTCGCCTACCGCGAGACGGTCGTCGAGGGAGTGACGGGGTTCGTGTTCCGGCACGTCAAACAGGACGGCGGAGCCGGTCAGTTCGCCCATGTCGTGCTCGACGTGGAGCCCCTCGGCCCCGAGGTCGGCGCCACCGGCTTCGAGTTCCGCTCCGCCGTGGTCGGTGGGGCGGTGCCGCAGGAGTACGTGCGTGCGGTGGAGGCCGGTTGCCGGGACGCCCTCGCCGAGGGCCCGCTGGACGGGCACCCGGTGACGGGTCTCCGCGTCACGCTCACCGGCGGCTCCACCCATGTGAAGGACTCCTCCGACACGGCCTTCCGCACCGCCGGCCGGCTCGGGCTCCGCGCGGCCCTGCGCGCCTGCGCGACGGCCCTGCTGGAACCGGTCGCCGAGGTCACGGTCACCGCGCCGGAGGACGCCGTCGGCTCGGTCCTCGGTGACCTGGCGGCCCGGCGCGGCCGGGTCGGCGGCTCCGAGACCCGTGGCGGCGCGGCCGTACTGACGGCGACTGTGCCCCTGGCCGAACTCTTCGGCTACGCCACCCGGTTGCGCAGCCGCACCCAGGGCCGCGGCACCTTCACGACCCGCCCCGCCGGCTACGCCCCGGCACCGCGACCGGCTGCGGTCCGGTAGCGGGGCGGGGCCCGCACCACCAGCCGACCCGGCGGGTGGTGCGGGCCCCGCGCCGGAGGGGGCCCGAACCCGGTCTTTCCCCGCTTTTCCTGCCCGTTCGGCCGTTCGCCGGCGCCGGCTCTCTTGACGAGCGTTTCTCCCGAGGTTTAACTCACGTCCTAAATTAAGCCATGAGGGGCTTAGGGAGCCGAACAGGCCCGCACGGGTCCGCACGGGTGTCGGCTCCCGTGAGCAGCCTCGGGGTTCTCGACTCCCGGAAAGGGACACCAGGAGCCATGCGCAGCATCCGAGCCGCGGCCACAGGCGCCGTCACCCTCTCTCTCGTCCTCGCGGCCACGGCCTGCGGAGGAGGCTCGTCCAGCGGCGGCGGGTCCGACGACTCGCCGAAGACGCTGACGTACTGGGCCTCCAACCAGGGCGCGAGCATCGCCGTCGACAAGCAGGTCCTCCAGCCCGAACTCGACAAGTTCCAGAAGCAGACCGGGATCAAGGTGAAGCTGGAGGTCGTGCCCTGGTCCGACCTGCTCAACCGCATCCTCACCGCGACCACCTCGGGCCAGGGCCCGGACGTGCTGAACATCGGCAACACCTGGAGCGCCTCGCTGCAGGCGACGGGAGCCCTGCTGCCATGGGACGCCAAGAAGTTCGCCGAGATCGGCGGCAAGGACCGGTTCGTCGACTCCGCGCTCGGCTCGACCGGCGCGGCGGGCAAGGACCCGGCCGCGGTGCCGCTGTACTCGATGGCGTACGCCCTCTACTACAACAAGAAGATCTTCGCCGAGGCCGGGATAGGGCAACCACCCGCCACCTGGGACGATTTGATCGCCGACGGCAAGAAGATCCAGGCCAGGGGCACGTCCGCGCTCGGCGCGGAGGGCTCCAACCTCGCGGAGAACATCCACCACGTCTTCGTCTTCGCCAAGCAGCACGGCGCCGACTTCTTCACCGGCGACGGCAAGCCCGACTTCACCGACCCCAAGGTGGTGGACGCGGTGAAGAGTTACGTCGACCTGATGGCGAAGGACAAGGTCATCCCGACCGGCGACGCCGAGTACGCGCAGAACCAGTCCGTCAGCGACTTCGCCAAGGGCAGGCAGGCGATGCTGCTGTGGCAGTCCGCCGCCGCCAACCTCAAGTCCCAGGGCATGAGCCCGGACGCCTACGGCATCGCGCCCGTACCGGTGCTCTCCGGCACCCCCGGCACCGGCACCCAGGTCAACTCGATGGTCGCCGGCATCAACCTCGCCGTCTTCAGGAACACCCACAACCTCGACGGCGCCACGAAGTTCGTGAAGTTCATGACCTCCGACGAGGAACAGAAGATCCTCAACACGGCCTACAGCTCCATCCCGCCGGTCAAGTCCGCGCAGGCGGACGCCGCGTTCAGCACCCCGGCCACCGCCGTGCTGAAGAACACCCTCGCCACCAGCGCGGCCGCCCTGCCGCAGGTCGCGTCCGAGTCGCAGTTCGAGACGGCGGTCGGTACGGCCGTCAAGGACCTGTTCGCCGACGCCGCCGCCGGGCGCACGGTGACCACCGACTCGGTCAAGGCCGCGCTGCAGAAGGCCCAGCAGCAGATGCCGGCGGCGTGAGCGCGACGATGACGACCACCGCCTTCAAGGAGCCGGTGCGGCAGACGTCCCCCGATGCGGCGCCGCGTGAACCCCGCCGCCGCACGGGGCGGCTGCGCCGCGCCTCCCTGCCCTACCTGCTGCTCCTGCCCGCCCTGCTGCTGGAACTCCTCGTCCACCTGGTGCCGATGGTCATCGGCATCGTGATGAGTTTCAAGGAGCTCACCCAGTTCTACATCCGCGACTGGTCCAGCGCCCCCTGGTCCGGCCTCGGCAACTACAAGGTGTCGGTGAACTTCGACGCCCCGGTCGGCGAGGCCCTGCTGCACTCCTTCTTCGTCACCGTCGGCTTCACCCTGCTCTCGGTCGGCCTGTGCTGGCTGATCGGCACCGCCGCCGCGATCTGCATGCAGGACACCTTCCGCGGCCGCGGCCTGCTCCGGGCGCTGTTCCTGGTGCCGTACGCCCTGCCGGTCTACGCGGCCGTCATCACGTGGGTGTTCATGTTCCAGCACGACAACGGCCTGGTGAACCACGTCCTGCACGACCAGCTCCACCTCACCGGCAAGCCGTCCTTCTGGCTCATCGGCGACAACAGCTTCTACGCCCTGCTCACCGTGTCGGTGTGGAAGGGCTGGCCGTTCGCCTTCCTCATCGTGATGGCCGGACTGCAGAACATCCCCCGGGAGCTGTACGAGGCCGCCGCGCTGGACGGCGCCGGGATGTGGCAGCAGATCCGCCGCATCACCCTGCCGTCGCTGCGCCCGGTCAACCAGGTCCTGGTCCTGGTCCTCTTCCTCTGGACGTTCAACGACTTCAACACCCCGTACGTGCTGTTCGGCAGGTCCGCCCCCGAGGCCGCCGACCTCATCTCGGTCCACATCTACCAGGCGTCCTTCGTCACCTGGAACTTCGGCACCGGTTCCGCCATGTCCGTCCTGCTGCTGCTCTTCCTGCTCGTCGTGACGGGCGGGTACCTGCTGTTCACCTCGCGCGGACGGAGGGCTCCCGCCGATGTCTAGTCCCAACTCGCCCATGGCCCCGCCGCGTTCCTTCCTCTGGTCCCGGCGGATCTTCCTCACCCTGCTCACCGGTTTCGTGCTGATCCCGGTGTACGTGATGGTCTCCAGCTCGCTGAAGCCGCTCGCGGACGTCACCGGCAGGTTCCGCTGGCTGCCGAGCGGCCTGACCATCCGGCCGTACATCGACATCTGGTCCACGGTCCCGCTCGCGACGTACTTCATGAACTCGCTGATCGTGGCGGGCGCGGCGACGATCTGCTCGGTGGTGATCGCGGTGTTCGCGGCGTACGCCGTCAGCCGCTACGACTTCCGGGGCAAGCGTGTCTTCACCGTGACGGTCCTGTCGACGCAGATGTTCCCCGGCATCCTCTTCCTCCTCCCCCTCTTCCTGATCTACGTCAACATCGGCAACGCCACCGGCATCGCCCTGTTCGGCTCCCGAGGCGGCCTGATCCTCACCTACCTGACCTTCTCCCTCCCGTTCTCGATCTGGATGCTGATCGGGTACTTCGACTCGGTGCCGCGCGACCTGGACGAGGCGGCGCTGGTCGACGGCTGCGGCCCGCTCGGGGCGCTGCTCAGGATCGTCGTGCCGGCCGCGATCCCCGGCATCGTCGCGGTCGCCGTCTACGCCTTCATGACCGCGTGGGGCGAGGTGCTCTTCGCGTCCGTCATGACCAACGACACCACCCGCACCCTCGCCGTCGGCCTGCAGGGCTACTCCACCCTCAACGACGTCTACTGGAACCAGATCATGGCCGCCTCGCTGGTCGTCAGCGTGCCCGTGGTGGCCGGCTTCCTGCTGCTGCAGCGCTATCTCGTCGCCGGCCTGACCGCAGGTGCCGTCAGGTGACTCCTCTGGGCAATTCCCCGTATCCCGAAAGGACTTCCGTGTCCGAACGCATCGACCTCGCCGCACTCCCGCACGACTTCCTGTGGGGCACGGCCACCGCGGCGTACCAGATCGAGGGAGCCGTCGCCGAGGACGGCCGTACGCCCTCGATCTGGGACACCTTCTCGCACACCCCGGGGAAGGTCGCGAACGGCGACACCGGCGACGTCGCCTGCGACCACTACCACCGCCGGGGCGAGGACATCGCCCTGATGCGGCAACTCGGCGTCAACGCCTACCGGTTGTCGGTCGCCTGGCCCCGCGTGCTGCCGGGCGGTACCGGCCCGGTGAACCCCAAGGGCCTCGCGTTCTACGACGAGCTGGTGGACGCCCTGCTGGAGGCGGGCATCACCCCGTCCGTCACCCTCTACCACTGGGACCTGCCGCAGGTGCTCCAGGACCGCGGCGGCTGGCCCGAGCGGGACACGGCCTTCGCGCTCGCCGAGTACGCCTCGGCCGTCGCCGCCCGCCTCGGCGACCGCGTGAAGCTCTGGGCGACCCTCAACGAGCCCAGCTGCTCGGCCTGGATCGGCCACCTGGAGGGCACGATGGCCCCGGGCTGGACGGACCTGACGGCCGCCGTGCGCGCCTCCGTCCACCTCCTCCTCGGACACGGCCTGGCCACCCACGCGATCCGCGCCGCCGCGCCCGGCGCCCAGGTCGGCATCGTCAACAACCTCTCCACCGTGCACCCGGCCACCGGCCGCCCCGAGGACGTCGCGGCCGCCCGCCGCCACGACGGCCATGTCAACCGCTGGTGGCTCGACCCGGTCCACGGCCGCGGCTTCCCGGCCGACATGGTCGAGAGCTACGGCGTCGAACTCCCCTTGAGGGACGGCGACTTGGAGACGATCGCGACGCCGCTGGACTGGCTGGGCCTGAACTACTACTTCCCGGCGTACGTCGCCGACGCCCCCGACGCGCCGGCTCCGTACGTCCGCGCGGTGCGCCGCGAGGGCGTCCCGCGCACCGGCATGGACTGGGAGATCGACGCCGGCGGCATCGAGACGCTGCTGCTCCGCCTCACCGAGGACTACGGCGCCCGGAAGATCTACGTCACCGAGAACGGCTCCGCCTTCCCGGACGTCGTCCGCCCCGACGGCAGCGTGGACGACCCCGAACGCCAGGACTACCTGGAACGCCACCTGGCCGCCTGCGCCTCCGCCGCCCGCAGGGGCGCCCCGCTCGCCGGCTACTTCGCCTGGTCCCTGCTGGACAACTTCGAGTGGGCCTACGGCTACGACAAGCGCTTCGGCCTCGTCCACGTCGACTACCGCACCCAGGTGCGCACGATCAAGGGCAGCGGACACCGGTACGCGGAGATCGTCCGCCGCCACCGCGGCCGGACACGCAGGGCCGCCTGAGCCGGGGTCGGTGGGCCTCGGGACGCGTCCCGAGGCTCGGTAGCGTGTGCGCCGAGAGCGAGGAGAGGGGGCGGCACCATGACGGACAGCTCGGGGTGGATCGGCGAGCACTGGTACAGCGGTGCGATCGTCAAGGACGGGATGCTCTCGGACATCTGCCTCACCGCGGTGCGGGGCGTGGACCCGGTGGACTTGGTGGTCCGCCTCGGTGCGGACCCCCGCACGGCCGAACTGCCCGCGCCGTTCAAGGACTTCGACAGGCTGAGCGTGGACCCGGGCGACAGCGTGGCGATGTTCTGCCGCAGCGGCGAGTGGGCGTACGTCCTGGAGGCCGAGCGGTCCACCTGGCACCTCGTCTTCCCCGACCGGTTGGGAGATCGAGCAGGGGCCGCTGCCCGCGGTGCACCTGCCCTCACCTCTGTGAACCGGTAGCAGCGCGGGGTTGGCACATGGGCGCGGGGAGGTGGTCTCCGCGTGCGTCGGTGACCGCGATGCGGAGGGGTTCCGGCGGCGGTGTCCACCGATCGTGCCCGTACGCTGACGCACCGTACGGGCCGCACCCCCGGCAGTTCAGCCCGCAGCTGCGCCCGCCGCGCCTCGTTCGGCTTCCCCGATCGCGACGCCTGAACAGGACACCGGCGCCCCACGTATCACCCGGACGTGGGAGGATCCCTCACCATGAGCGCTTCCCCGGCGGTGAGAGGCCTGCGGGCGGCGGTGTTCGCCGCGGTGTGCGTGCTGCTCGCCGCCGCCGGGCACGGGCTCGCCATGGGTGACATGCCGCCGCTGTGGGCGGACGCGGCTGGGTTCGTCGCCGTACTCGCGCTCGGCTGGACCCTCGGCGGCCGGGAGCGCTCACTGCCCGGCATCGGCGCGGCCATGCTGCTCACCCAGGCCGGACTCCACCTCGGCTTCGACGCCGCCCACCCCGGACGCACCGGTTCCGTCGCCGCGCGCATGCCGGCCATGCCCGGTCACACCATGGCCTCCATGGACGCGCACGCGCACAGCCTGGCCGGGACGCACGCTCACCTCACCGCCCACGCCACCGCCGCCCACCTCCTCGCCGCGCTGGCCGCCTCCTGGTGGCTGCGGCGGGGCGAGGCCGCGCTGTGGTCGATGCTGCGCCGGGCCGCCACGCTCGTCCCCCGTCTCGTCGCCTGGTGGCGTGAGACCACGCTGCCCGTTCCCGCCGGTCGCGCCCCGTGCGTCCCGGGCGCCCTCGCACCACCCCGCCCCGCCCTGCTGCGGCACGCGGTCAGCAGACGCGGGCCCCCGGCCCCGATCCCGTACTCGCTCTGACACCCCTCACACGTCACTCGTACGGAGATCGAAACATCATGGCCATGTCACGCTGCACGCTGCGCCGCGCCGGGGCCGTCGCCGCCCTCGCCGCCACCACGGTCCTGCTCGCCGCAGGTGCCGCCTCCGCGCACGTCACCGTCCACCCCGAGAGCTACGCCAAGGGGGCCACAGACGGGGTGCTGACCTTCCGCGTCCCCAACGAGGAGGACAGCGCCTCCACCACCAAGGTGCAGGTCTTCCTGCCCACCGACCACCCCGTCCTCGGCGTGCTCGTCCACCCGCAGGACGGCTGGACCGCCAAGGTCACCACCGCCAAGCTCAGGACGCCGGTCAAGACCGACGACGGCACCATCACCGAGGCCGCCTCCGAGATCACCTTCACGGGTGGGAGGATCGGCGCCGGGCAGTACGAGGACTTCAACGTCGCCTTCGGTCAACTCCCCGACGACACCGGGCAGCTGGTGTTCAAGACCCTGCAGACCTACTCCGACGGCAAGGTCGTGCGCTGGATCGAGGAGCCGGCCGGCGGCGACGAGCCCGAGAACCCCGCCCCGGTGCTGAAGCTGACGGCCGGTGACGCGAGCGGCGCACCTGCGTCCGCCAGGACCGCCACCGCCACCACCGCCAAAGCGGCCGGTGTGAGTGACTCCACCGCCCGTGGGCTCGGCATCGCCGGGCTGGTCGTCGGCGTCCTCGGCCTCGCCGCCGCGGCGTTCGCGCTCGTACGGAGCCGGGGCGTGCGGTCGTAGCCGTCACAAGACGGTGGAGGGCCCGGACCGGCATCCCGGTCCGGGCCTTCTCGATGCCCGAGGACTTCGCTCAGCGCGTCGCCAGCTCCAGCAGCTCCGTCCTCCCGGCAGCCGCCGCCTCCACCGAGATGCGGGAGGTGCGCCACAGCCACCGCACGTCCCGGCCGAAGGACCACAGCAGCGAGCCGAGAGCGAGGAGGACGATCGCGAGGTTCGCCGGGTGGGGGAGGAGCTCGGCACCGGCTAGGAGCAGGGCTATGCCCTGGATCGCGGCGACGGTCTTGCGGGCGAAGGACGGGGGCAGCGGGGCGTTCAGCCAGGGGGCCATGCGGGCCGCGGCGACGAACGCGTAGCGCATGCCGCCGATCAGGAGCACCCACGGGCCCAGCTGCGTGGACACGTACACGCTCAGCACCAGGATCAGGAACGCGTCGACCTCCATGTCGAAGCGCGCTCCGAGCGCGGTCGAGGTGCCGGTGCGGCGGGCCACCTTGCCGTCGACGCCGTCCAGCAGCAGGGCGACGGCCGTCAGACCGACCAGCAGGGTCACCGGCGGCGCGCTCTCGAAGGAGTCCGCGACCAGCGCCGTCACCCCGCCCACCAGGGTCGCCCGGCCGAGCGTGACGCGGTTGGCGGGGCCGAAGCTGCGCAGGCTGGCGCGGTGCAGGGCCCGGGACAGGACCGCCCAGGTGGCGAACGCGAACGCCAGTCCCGTCAGCCAGCCGGCCGGCCCCATGCCTATCGCCGTTCCGAGCAGGGCCAGCAGCAGGAGCTGTATGCCCGCTCCCACCGCCGTCTCCTGCTGGGGCCTGGCGTCATACGTGTTGTTCAGGGCCACCGCACACCCTCCGGCCGAGTGACAGAGTCGATCAACGCCGCGTACTGTGCGCGGCCTGTGCACTTCTCGGTACGTGAACAACTTCCCTACTGTTCAGGAGGATGCCGATGAACCGCTCGGCGCGCGCGTTCTGGCTGCGCTCACCCGGCCACGGCGAGCTGCGCGACCTCACCCTCGCGGACCCCGCCGAGGACGAGGTCGTGGTGCGTGCGCTCTACTCCGGGGTGAGCCGTGGCACGGAGACCCTCGTGTTCCGCGGCGGGGTGCCTGAGAGCCAACACGCCGTGATGCGGGCGCCGTTCCAGGAGGGTGACTTCCCGGGTCCGGTGAAGTACGGCTACCTCAGCGTCGGCGAGGTGGAGGAGGGCCCGGCCGAGCTCGTCGGGCGCACCGTTTTCTGCCTGTACCCGCATCAGACCCGTTACGCCGTTCCGGTGAACGCCGTGACCGTCGTACCGGAGAAGGTGCCCGCCGCGCGCGCCGTGCTCGCCGGGACCGTGGAGACCGCCGTGAACGCCCTGTGGGACGCGGCGCCGCTGATCGGCGACCGGATCGCGGTGGTCGGCGGCGGCATGGTCGGCTGCTCGGTGGCCGCCCTGCTGGCCCGTTTCCCCGGCGTCCGGCTGCAGCTCGTCGACGCCGACCCGGCCCGCGCCAAGACCGCCGAGGCGCTCGGCGTGGACTTCGCGACGCCCGACAGGGCGCTCGGCGACTGCGACCTCGTCGTGCACGCCAGCGCCACCGAGCCCGGCCTCACCCGCGCCCTGCAACTCCTCGCTCCAGAGGGTACGGTGGTGGAACTGAGCTGGTACGGCGACCGGCGCGTCGCCCTGCCGCTCGGCGAGGCCTTCCACTCCCGCCGGCTCACCGTGCGCAGCAGCCAGGTCGGCACCGTCTCCCCGGCGGCTCGCCCAGGTCGGGACTACGCCGACCGGATGGCGCTCGCCCTCGACCTGCTCGCCGACCCGGCCCTGGACGCGCTCATCACCGGGGAGAGCGCGTTCGAACAACTCCCGGACGTCATGCCGAAGCTCGCCTCGGGTGAGATCCCGGCCCTGTGCCACCGGATCCGGTACGCCGAGACGGGCCTGACCTGAGAAAAGAGTGAGAGAGGGCTGAACGCGGGGAAGCGAAGAGCCGTACTACACGGCATCCCCCGACGGGTAAGGACAGGGGGATCCAGACGCGTCGTACCTGGAGGGTCGTCCGTTGTTCAGCATCACCGTCCGCGATCACATCATGATCGCCCACAGCTTCCGCGGCGAGGTGTTCGGGCCCGCGCAGCGACTGCACGGCGCCACGTTCCTGGTGGACGCCACCTTCCGCCGCGAGCAGCTGGACGAGGACAACATCGTGGTCGACATCGGCCTGGCCACGCAGGAACTGCGCCTCATCACCGCCGAGCTCAACTACCGCAACCTGGACGACGAACCCGAGTTCGCCGGCGTCAACACCTCCACCGAGTTCCTCGCCAAGGTCGTCGCCGACCGGCTCGCCGAACGCATCCACAAGGGCGCCCTCGGCGAGGGCGCCAAGGGCCTCGCGGGCATCGCCGTCACCCTGCACGAGTCGCACATCGCCTGGGCGAGTTACGAGCGTGGCCTGTGAGCGGGACGACCACACAGCCCGCGGAACGGGCACGGCTGGCGTACGTCCCGGCGCAGCCCACTGCCGACGCCGTTGCCGTCGCCGTCGAGAAGGCCGGAATCACCCCGATGTCCCTGCGCACCGTGAACTTCGTCCTGCCGGGCGGAGTCGACGACCCGGCCGCGCCCAGCGGCGGCAACGCCTACGACCGCCGGGTCTGCCTGGACCTGCCCGGCTTCGGCTGGCAGGTCACCCGGCACGCGGCGCCCGGCACTTGGCCGCGCCCCGACCGGGCCGCCCGCGACCACCTCGCCCGCACCCTGGGTGACCTGCCGGACGACGCGGTGGTGCTGCTGGACGGGATCGTCGCCTGCGGCGTCCCGGAGGTCGTCACCCCGCACGCGGACCGGCTGCGCCTGGCCGTCCTCGTCCATCTGCCGCTCGGCGACGAGACGGGCCTCGCCCCGGCCGTCGCCACCGACCTCGACGCCCGCGAACGCGCCGTGCTGCGCGCCGCGCCCGCCGTGGTCGCCACCAGCGACTGGGCGGTGCGCCGGCTGGTCTCCCACCACGGCCTGGCCCCCGAACGGGTGCATCTCGCCGCGCCCGGCGCCGACATCGCGCCGCTCGCGCCCGGCACCGACGGCGTCTCCCGCCTCGTGTGCGTGGCCGCCGTCACCCCGCGCAAGGGCCAGCACCGGCTCGTCGAGGCGCTCGCGGCGGTACGGGACCTGCCGTGGACCTGTGAACTGGTCGGCGGCCTCGGCCACGACCCCGCGTACGTGGACCACTTGCGGGAGCTGATCGCCCGGTACGGCCTCGCCGACCGGCTGCACCTGACCGGGCCGCGCTCCGGAGCCGAGCTCGACGCGACCTACGCCGCCGCCGACCTGATGGTCCTCACCTCCTACGCGGAGACCTACGGCATGGCGGTCACCGAGGCCCTGGCCCGGGGCATCCCGGTCCTCGCCACCGACGTGGGCGGACTCCCGGAGGCGGTCGGCCGCGCCCCCGACGGCGGGGTGCCCGGCATCCTCGTCCCGCCGGAGGACCCCGCCGCGCTCGCCGCCGAACTGCGCGGCTGGTTCGGCGAGCCCGACGTACGCCGCCGGCTGAAGTCCGCCGCCCGCGGCCGCCGCGCCGCGCTCGACGGCTGGGCCACCACCGCCCGCAGCCTGGCCGGAGTCCTCGCCCGGCTCCCCGAAGCCCCGAGGAGGGCGGCATGAGCACGCCGGAAACCACGAAGAACGGCATGGCGTCGATCCCGGCCCAGACCGGACCGAGGGAGCTGGAGCCGGTGCGGAGCGCCGAGGGCGAGGGGGAGTCCGTGCGTGAGAGCGGTCGCGGGGTTGCTGACGTCCGGGGTGGCGTGGTGAGTTCGCAGGGGTTCGGTGGGGGGTCCGGTGCCGGGCAGGGCGGAGACGGCGCCGCCCGGGCGGCGGGTCGAGACGCAGGGGCCGGGGCCGCGAAGAACGGTGTCTCTCAGTCTCAGGGGACGGCGGGCGGTGCCGGGGACGCCGGTGGTGCCGGGGACGGCGGGCAGTGCGGCGCGGGCGACTCGGTCGTCGCCGGGGCCGGGCCCGTCGGCCGTCCCGGTGAGCGGGCCACCGTGCGGCTGCGGCACGACGAAGCCGAGGAACCGCCCCGGTACGCGCCCGAATGGCTGCGGTTGCGGGAACCGGCCGACGCGACCGCCCGCGCGAAGGACCTGCTGGACCCCTTGCGGATCCGGCTGGCGAACCTGCCGGGCCACACCGGTGCACTCGCCGTGCACGACCTGGGCTGCGGCACCGGCTCGATGGGCCGCTGGCTCGCGCCCCGCCTGGACGGCCCGCAGCACTGGGTCCTGCACGACCGCGACCCCTACCTGCTGCACTTCGCCGCCGTAGGCTCCCCGCGCTCAGCCGCCGACGGCAGCGGCGTCACCGTCGAGACCCGGCGCGGCGACATCGCCCGGCTGACACCGGACGCACTGGCCGGGGCCTCGCTGGTCACCGCCTCCGCGCTGCTCGACGTGCTCACCCGGGAGGAGCTCGTCACCCTCGTCGATGCCTGCACCGGCGCCGGCTGTCCCGCGCTGCTCACCCTGTCGGTCGCCGGGCGTGTCGAACTCACCCCGGCCGACCCGCTGGACGCGGAGATCACCGAGGCGTTCAACGCCCATCAGCGGCGCGCCGGGCTGCTCGGCCCGGACGCGGTCACCGCGGCGTGCGAGGCGTTCGCGGCGCGCGGTGCCGCCGTACGTGTGCATCCGAGCCCCTGGCGGCTCGGCCCCGAGGAGGCGGCGCTGATCGAGCAGTGGCTGCGCGGCTGGGTCGGCGCGGCGCTGGAACAGCGGCCCGCACTGCGCGACCGCGCCGAGCGGTATCTGCGGGACCGGCTCGCCGCCTGTGCGGCCGGTGAGCTGCGGGTGGTGGTCCACCACAGCGACCTGCTGGCCCTGCCCCGGTCGACGGGCGGCGCCTCATGAGCTCGCGCTCCGCCGCGACGGAGTCCGGGCACAGGGGCACCGGAACCGGCCGCCACGCGCGCGTGCGCGACGCCGGCCCGGCCGATGTGTGCGTGTACGGTGCCGGCACGGCGCTGATGGCGCGCGCTGCCGAGACCGGGCTTCCACAACGGCCGTCCGCGCACCCGGAACCGGCACCGCCGCTCTCGGGACCGCCATCGTCGCCCGCGGAAACCCCGCCCGCGGAAGCCCCGGCCCCGGAGTCCGCGCGCGAGGCACCGCAGCCCCCGGAGTCACCGGAGCCTCCCGGTCCCGGGCCCTCCCGCTTCCGCGCGCTGCGTACGCACTTCGGGACCGTCGCCGGCGTGGTCATCCTCGGAGCGCTGCTGTGGCGGCTCGGCACGGGCGTGCTCGTCGACGGGCTGCGGCGGATCGACGCCGCGACGGTGCTGGCCGCGCTCGGCATCGGGGTGGTGACCACCGTGCTCAGCGCCTGGCGCTGGCAGTTGGTGGCCCGAGGCCTGCGCATCCGGCTGCCGCTGGGCCCCGCCGTCGCCGACTACTACCGGGCGCTGTTCCTGAACGCGGCGCTGCCCGGCGGGATCCTGGGCGATGTGCACCGGGCGGTCCGGCACGGACAGAGCGCCGGTGACCTGCGGCGCGGAGTGAAGGCCGTCGTACTGGAACGCGTCGCGGGGCAGATCGCGCTGGCCGTGTTCGCCGTGGCGGTGCTGCCCACGCTGGCGTCCCCGGTCCGCGCCGAGGCCCGCGACGTCGCCCCCCTGGTCGCCCTCGCGGCGGTCGGCGTGCTCGCCGTCGGACTCGCCGTGCGCATGAACCGCGCGCCCTCCCGCCGTGCCGGGGGCCTGCGCACCGCTCTCGGTGAGGCGCGCCAGGGCCTGTTCTCCCGCCGGGGCGGGCCGGGCATCGCGCTGTCCTCCGCCGTCGTCCTGGCCGGGCACGTGGCGATGTTCGTCGTGGCGGCCCGGGTCGCCGGCTCGGCCGCCTCCGTCGTGGAGCTGGTCCCACTCGCGGTCCTCGCCCTGGTCGCCATGGGGCTGCCGCTGAACGTCGGGGGCTTCGGACCCCGCGAGGGCGTCACCGCCTGGGCGTTCGGCGCCGCGGGACTCGGCGCGAGCACCGGGGTCGCCGTCGCCGTCGTCTACGGCGTGCTGAGCTTCGTGGCGAGCCTGCCCGGCGCCGCCGTCCTCATTGCGCGCTGGTACGCCGACCTCCGCACCCCGACGCCCCCGCCCACCCCCCGACCGGCCCCAGCCCTCACGCCTGCGCGGGGCACCGCGTCGCCGCAGAACCCCGGATCCGTACAGGAGCCCGCGTCCGCTCAGGACCCCGAGCCGCCGCAGCGCACCGCGTCCGCGCAGGACACCGCGTCCGTGCAGGGAGGCGAGTCCGCCCCGGACCTCGCGTCCGCGCAGAGCACCCCGGCCGTGCGGGACTCCTCGCCTACGCAGAACAGCGCGCCTGCCCCGGACCCCGCGCCTGCCCCGGACCCCGCGCCCGCGCAGGACGGCGCGCCTGCCCCGGACCCCGCGCCCGTCCAGGGCGGCGCGCCCGCCCCGGGGGCCGCGGTGGACTACCCCCGTCCGGTCGCCGACGTGAGCAACGCGAAATGCGGCTCGAAGGATTCCGCCAGGCTTGTCAGGAGTTCCTTCCCCTTTTCCGTCGACGCGAGGGAAGGACGGCCGATGACGCCCGATTCGGTATAGGCGGACATTCCCACGGTGAGTAGATGACGACGGTCGTCAGCGGTGAAATCGGCGGACTCGTAACCAGGGCGGACGAATTCGGGATGAGCGTGCAGCAGAATCGAGGTCTCGATTTCCCCGGCGTGCATGTCGGTCAGCAGCGAGGTGGCCACCCCCGCCCGTTCGCACGCCGTCTCCCAGTCCTCGGCGGCCGGGAACAACGCCATCCGCTCACCGCGTGCGGATGCCTCCTGGACGACGTTGCCCAGAACGTAGTTGCCGCCGTGCCCGTTGACCACGACGAGCGCGTCCACGCCGGAGCGGCGCAGCGACGCCGCGATGTCCGAGACCACCGCATGGAGGGTCACGGCGGAGATGCTGACGGTCCCCGGCCAGTCCGCGTGCTCGTGCGAGCAGGAGACCGTCACCGGAGGAAGGAGGTGCACCGGGTACGCGGCGGCGATCTCCCGCGCCACGGCACAGGCGACGAGCGTGTCCGTCGCCAGCGGAAGGAACGGACCGTGCTGTTCGAAACTCCCGACGGGAAGGACGGCCACCTGTGTTGAAACGCCCGCCCCCCGTATCCGTACCGCTTCGGTGGTGTCCGTCGGCAGCACGCCGTACGCCACGCCGTTCGTCTCCCCGCCTGCCGCCGCACGCGCGCCCGAACCACTCATCGTTTCACGGCCTTTCGTCTCTGCTTAGGAATCAGATCATGACAGAAAACACCGGCGTCGACATGGGCGTACTCGTCAAGAAGTCCCCGCGGCGTTCGGGCGCGGAACGCGTCGTGAATGCACCGCTGCCCACCGTGTACGGGAAATTCCAGGCGATCGGCTACCTGGACCACGACCGCGGTGACGAACAAGTGGCCCTGGTGTACGGCGAGATCGGGACCGACAATGTGCTGACCCGGCTGCACTCCGAATGCCTGACCGGGGACGCGTTCGGCTCCCGGCACTGCGAGTGCGGCGACCAACTGGCCTCCGCCCTGCGCGCCGTCGTCGCCGAAGGCAGCGGGATCGTCGTCTACTTGCGGGGCCACGAGGGCCGCGGCATCGGACTGCTCGCCAAGCTGCGCGCGATGGCCCTGCAGGCGGAGGGCCTGGACACGGTGGAGGCGAACCTCGCGCTCGGTCTGCCCGTCGACGCCCGCGACTACGGCGTCGCGGCGCAGATCCTGCACGACCTCGGGGTGCGCTCGGTACGCCTGATGTCCAACAACCCGCGCAAGCGGGAGGCGCTGGTGCGGCACGGCATCCAGGTCGCCGAGCAGGTGCCGCTGCTGATCGAGCCGTGCGAGAGCAACATCACCTATCTGCGCACCAAGCGGGAGCGGATGGACCACATCCTGCCCCACCTGGACGCCGTCGCCCACGGCTCCTGAGGCCGGCCGTACCGGCGTCCGCCGCCTCCCCCCACGGGCGGCGGGCGCCCCGCCGGTCAGTCCACCAGCGCCTCGTGCACCAGCCGCCGCAGCTCGGGGAAGACCTTCAGCGTCTTCGGCCGTACCTGCGTCATGAACTGGACCGTCACCTCGCGGGCCGGATCGACCCAGAACGCGGTCGTGGCCGCGCCGGTCCAGCCGTACGTACCGAGGCCGGCGGGGGCCAGGGTGCGGGACGGGTCGGTGACCACCGACACGTTGAAGCCGAAGCCGAGCCCGTCGTTGCCGGGCTCCTGGTGGGCGGGGGCGCCGAAGGAGCGCAGCATCGCGTCGCCGGGCAGCTGGTTGCGGGTCATCATGCCGACCGTGTCCGCGGACAGCAGCCGTACGCCGTCCAGTTCGCCGCCCCGGCGCAGCATCTCCATGAACCGGTGGAAGTCGTACGCCGAGGAGACCAGGCCGCCGCTGCCGGACAGGAACCTCGGCCGGCCCTGCACCGGCAGCCCCGGCACCGGATCGATCCCGCCCTCGTCCGTCTCCCCGTACAACTCGGCCAGTCTGCCCGCTTGTTCGGGCCGGATGTGGAAGCCGGTGTCGGCCATGCCGAGCGGACGCAGGATCCGCTCGGTGAAGAACGCGTCCAGCGGCTGCCCGGACACCACCTCGATCACCCGGCCCAGCACGTTCGAGGCCACCGAGTAGTTCCACTGCGTGCCCGGATCGAACTGCAACGGCATCCGTGCGTACACCTCGACGGTCTCGGTGAGATCCTTGCCCGGCGGCACCGAGTACTCCAGGCCGGACTCCCGGTACCGGGCGTCGACGGGGTGCCGGTGGTAGAAACCGAAGGTCAGGCCCGCGGTGTGGGTGAGCAGGTGCCGGATCAGGATCGGGCCGGCGGCCGGGCGGGTGCGCAGGTCCGCGCCCGAACCGCCGTCGTACACACGCGCGTCGGCGAACACCGGCAGATGACGTTCGAGCGGGTCGTCCAGGGACAGCCCGCCCTCCTCCACCAGCAGCAGCACCGCGACCGCGGTGACCGGCTTGGTCATGGAGTAGATCCGCCACAGCGTGTCCGCCTCGACCGGCAGCCCGGCCGCGACATCGCGCCGGCCGTACGTGGTGAGGTGGGCGACCCGGCCGCCACGCGAAAGGGCCACGAGAAAGCCGGGCAGCCGCCCCTGGTCGACGAGGTGCGCGAGGTGCCGGTCCAGCCTGTCCAGCGCCTTGACGTCCAGTCCCGCCTCATCCGGTTCGACTTCCTGCCGCAGCCTTGCCATCGCTCTCCTCCGGTCGCCTCGAACGCGATGCCCCGGCTGCCGCCGTGACGCACCCGTCCCTCACTCGCCGTCCATCGTCCCCAGGAACGCCACCCGGCACCCGCTCATCGCCGGTGCATGTGATCGACACGACGCCACCGGCCCAGCGGCGGGGCACGGTCGGCGAGGCACGACCGCTGCCGGTCGTGGGGGCGTGCGGTCGTTGCGGGTCCGGGTGGAGTGCGCTGTGCCGATCACGTGCCGGCCACGGACGTCACCGGTTCCGGGTCGGCCACGGATGTCACCGGTTCCGGGCGGTGTGCGGCAGTTGCCGTTCCTCGGTGGTGTGCGGTGTGCCGGCTCCCGCATCCCCGCCGTCCGTCCCCGGCAGCGCGCGGGCCAGGGGTACGCCGAGCGCCGCGACGGCCGCCAGGGTGAGCAGGGCGGTCGTGGTCCCGGCGCCGATGAGCGCGGTCGCCGTGGCCACCCCGAGGGCCGGGCCGACGTTCAGCGCCGTCTGCTGCAGCCCGCCCGCCACTCCGGCCACCGCCACCTCCGCCCGTCGTACGACCACCTGGGTGGCCGCCACCATCACCGTCCCGAAGCCCGCGCCCAGCAGGGCGAACGCACAGCCCAGCGCGGGCGTGGAGCCGGCCCCGGACAGCACGAGGACGCCGAGCGCCAGCAGTGCCGTCGCCGCCGTCGCCGTACCGCGCGTCCCGAAGCGGCGCAGCAGCACCGGGCACAGCGCGGCGGACGCCACCATCAGCACCGCGAGCGGCAGGCTGCGCAGGGAGCCGGCCAACGGGTCGAGACCCAGTCGGCGTTGCAGCACGTAGGTGGCCACGAAGAGGGTGCCGAACAAGGCCGCGGACACCACCACCAGCACGCCGAGCGCCGCCCCGGACGCCCGCGAGCCGATGACCGAGGGCGGCAGCAGCGGGCTCGCCGTACGCCGCTCGTGCCGCACGAGGACCGCGGCGGCGACCGCGGCGACGGCGAGTCCCACCCCGGAGACGGGCCGCGCGGTCAGCGCGTGCACCAGACACGAGAGCGCCACCGCGAGCAGCACGGCACCCGGCACGTCCAGGGGCGTCCGGGAACTCGCGGCGGGCCGCCGCGGCCGCAGCAGCGCCGGCAGGCCGAAGACGAGCGCGGGCAGCACATTGACGAAGAACACCGCACGCCAGCCCAGACCGGTCACCAGGGCCCCGCCCACCAGCGGACCCGCTGCCGCCGCCAGCCCGATCGCGGCGGTCCGCACGGCGAGGGGCCGGGCGAGCCGGTCCGGCGGGTAAGCGGCCCGCAGCATGCCCAGCGTGGCCGGCTGCAGCAGCGCCCCGAACACCCCCTGTACCGCCCGCAGCGCGATGATCCACCGCACGCCGGGCGCGCAGGCGATCCCCGCCGACGCCGCCCCGAATCCCAGCATGCCGAGCGCGAACACCCGCTGCTGCCCGTACCGGTCACCGAGCCGTCCCGCGAACACCAGCAGGCCGGCCACGGCGACGAGATACGCGGTGCTGGTCCACTGCACCTCGGCGAACGACGCCCCCAAGTCGCCTTGCAGTCGGGGCTGTGCGACCGTGAGGACCGTACCGTCCAGCGCGACGACCACCGCACCCGCCACACTGCTCGCCAGCGTCCATCGCCGGCTCACCGCCCGCCCTCCGGGCCGAGGTGCGCCAGCAGGACCGCATCGAGCAGGGCCCCGAAGTCGTCCTCACCCACGGCGAGTTGAAGGCTGCGCCAGCGCCACAGCTGCGCCATCCCGTGCAGATTGGCCCACAGGGCGCCCGCGACCCGCCGGGCGTCGGCCCCGGGCCGGACCTCGCCGACCAGCTCGGCGAGCACCCGGAACAAGGGAAGGCTGGTCTCCCGCAGCCCCAGGTGTCCGCTCTCCAGCAGATCATGACGGAACATCAGTTCATACATGCCGGGGTTGTCGAGGGCGAACTCCAGGTACGTCCGTGCCAGCGCCGCCACGTGGGCGCGCGGGCCGGCGGCGCCGGGTGCGTGTGCCGCCCGCACCCGCTCGGCCAGGTCGGTGAAGCCCCGGCGCGCGATGGCCGACAGCAGTTCCAGGTGGGTGGGGAAGTGGCGGCGCGGCGCCCCGTGCGAGACGCCGGCGCGCCGGGCGATCTCCCGCAGGGTCAGCGCCTGCAGCCCCTCGGTGGCCAGCAGCTCCACGCCGACGTCGACCAGACGCTCCCGCAACCCCATGTCGGACTCAGTCATAGACAGTGTCTACCAGTCGCACGTAGACACTGTCTACTCACTGTCGGCGGTGTGGGAATGCGGGGCCCGCTCCGGTGAGTTGACCGTGTCATGAGCGAAGACCCCACCTCGGCCCCCGCGCAGGACGCGCTGCTGCAACTGCTCTCCGAGGGCAACGCCGGCATCCTGGTCACCCTCAAGCGCGACGGCCGCCCCCAGCTGTCCAACGTCAACCACGCCTACTACCCCGACGAACGGGTCATCCGGATCTCCGTCACCGACGACCGCGCCAAGACCCGCAATCTGCGCCGCGACCCCCGCGCCTCCTACCACGTCACCAGCGCCGACCGCTGGGCGTTCACCGTCGCCGAGGGCACGGCCGAACTCTCCCCGGTCGCCGGGGACCCGCACGACGACACCGTCGAGGAGCTGATCCGCCTCTACCGCGACGTCCAGGGCGAACACCCGGACTGGGACGACTACCGGGCGGCGATGGTCCGCGACCGCCGCCTGGTGGTGCGGCTGCACGTCGACCGGGTGTACGGCATCCCCACGCGCTGATCCAGGGCCGGTTCCCGGCTACGCCGCCCCGGCGGTCCGTGTCTCGATCGCCCGCAGTACGGCGACCATGTCCTCGCCGCCGTACCCCTGGGCCACCGTCTCCTCGAACAGGGCGTGGCACACGTCGAGGAGGGGTGAGGCCAGGTGTGCGCTGCGGGCCGCCTCGGCGATGAGCCGGTTGTTCTTCAGGACGTCCAGCGCGGCCGCCTGCACCGCGAAGTCCCGGTCGAACAGCTTCGGCGCCTTCATCCGGGAGACGCCGCTGGCCATGGGGCCCGCGTCGAGGACGTCCAGGAACAGCCGCCGGTCCAGACCCTGGCGCTCGGCGAAGTGGAACGCCTCGGTCAGCCCGGTCACCTGGGTGATCAGGAAGAGGTTGACGGACAGTTTCATCAGCAGCGCGCCGGGCGCCGGACCGCACACGAACGTCTCCCGGCACATCGGCGCGAGCAGCGGCCGTACGGCGTCCACGGCGTCCTTCTCCCCGGCCAGCATCGCCACCAGCCGGCCCTCCTCCGCCGGGACCCGTGACCCGGAGACGGGTGCCTCGACGTACCGGCCGCCGGCCGCGCGGACGTCGCTCTCCAGGGCCTGGGAGTACTCGGGGGAGGTGGTGCCCATGTGGACGACGACGCGCCCGGCGACCCGGGTCGCCAGCGCGGGTGTGCCCCGGCCGAGGACGGCGTCGACGGCGGCCTCGTCGGCGAGCATCAGCAGCACCACGTCGGCCCGTGCGAACACCTCGGCAGCGTCCGCCGCGACCGTGGCCCCGGCCGCGCGCAGGGGTGCGGCGCGCTCCGCGGTCCGGTTCCAGACCACCAGGGGAGTACCGGCGGACAGCAGGCGCTGGGCCATGGGCCGGCCCATCACTCCGAGACCGATGAAACCGACGTTCACGGGGACCGTCCTTCGCCACGACAGCCGACTATGACCGTTGTCATAGTAGCGGCCGTTATGACGCCGGTCATAGGGTGGAGGCGGCGAGGATCGGGAGGTGGGCGATGAGCGGGACGGGACACGGCCCGCGGGACCGGATGGTCTTCAGCGCGGCCCAGCTCATCCGGCGCGACGGGGTCGCCGCGACCGGCATGCGGGAGGTCGCCGCGCACGCGGGCGCACCGCGCGGCTCGCTCCAGCACTACTTCCCCGGCGGGAAGGAGCAGCTGGTCAACGAGGCGGTCGGCTGGGCCGGACGCTATGCCGGCAAGCGGATCACACGCTTTCTCGCCGGGCTCGATGAGCCGACGCCGAGCGGTCTGTTCGCGGCGATGGTCGCGCAGTGGACCGACGAGTACGCGGCGCGCGGCTTTGCCGGGGGCTGTCCGGTCGCCGCCGCCGCCATCGACTGCGCCTCGGCCGACGGCTCGACGCGCGAGGCCGTGGCCGCCGCGTTCACGACCTGGCGGACCCCGCTCGCCGAGGCCCTGACCGCCATGGGCGTCCCCGCCGCGCGTGCCGAATCCCTGGCCACCCTGATGATCAGCACCCTGGAGGGCGCGATCCTGCTGGCCCGCGCCCAACAGAACACCGCCCCCCTCACCACGGCCGTACGAGAACTGGGGCCGCTGCTGGACGGGGCGGTGGGGCGGGGCGGGTGAGTGGCGGCGTCGGTGCGGGCCCGCTCGGTGACTTGCCGGCAGGTGCACGGCCCGGCGGGTCGGGCTCGGGGCCGGGGCTGCGGCTGCGGCTGCGCTCGGCAGTGCCCCGCCGACCTGTGCGTGCCGACGGCGGCAGCCGGGCCGGTCGCGCGCCGCCGCCCTCCAGGCGGCCGGTCGCGCCCCCCGAGCGGGTCGGTCCTTCGGATGCGGCCGGTGGGGTGGACGGCGACGGTCCGTGTGGAGGTGCGCCATACGGTGGACTCTGGTGCGGCCGGTGAGGCGTGGCGCCGATGGTGCCCGCGCCGTGAGTGCGCTGACTGCGCCGGTGCGGGACGCTGCGGCGCGGCCGCCGGGGTGCAGTGGCTCGCGGGTGGCCGGTGCTTGTCCGGCCCCGCCCGCCGCTCTACCCTCCGCGCGTGATCAACGGTGCACATGTGGTGCTCTACAGCCAGGACGCGGAGGCCGATCGGGCCTTCCTGCGGGACACCCTCGGATGGCCGCACGTCGACGCGGGCCACGGATGGCTGATCTTCCAGGCGCCGCCCACCGAGGTGGCCTGTCACCCCACTGACGGCGAGCCCGCGCACGAGCTGATGCTGATGTGCGACGACCTCGACGAGACGCGGCGACGGCTCGCCGGGCAGGGAGTGGAGTTCACCCGGCCGGTGGAGGAGGCCCGCTGGGGCCGGGTGACCGCGCTCCGGCTGCCGGGCGGCGGCGAGCTCGCCCTGTACGAGCCGCGGCACCCGAGGCCGTAGCGGCCCCCGGCCCCAGTGGCCCCGGCCCCAGCGGGCCTCACCTCAGGCCGTGACCCGCTCCGCCTGCGCGTCCTGTCGCCCCGCCCGCTCGCCGAGCAGTTCGGTCGGGACCCGGTGCGTCTCGCGGGCGGTGAGTGCGGCCAGGGCCGGCGGGAGACACAGTGCGGCCGTGAACAGGGCCACCGCCGACCAGTCGTCGCCGCCCGGACCGGCGATCTCGGCGGCGAAGGTGACCGCGAACCCCGCCACCGCGAAGCCGATCTGCGTGCCGACGGCCATGCCGGACAGCCGCACCCGGGTCGCGAACATCTCGCCGTAGAAGGCCGGCCAGACACCGTTCGCGGCGCTGTAGACAAGACCGAAGGCGACGATCCCGAGGACCAGGGTGAGCGGGCGGGAGCCCGTGGAGATCGCCCACAGATAGCCGGCCATCGCGGCCGCGCTGCCCACCGCGCCGACCAGGAACACCGGCCGGCGCCCGATCCGGTCCGAGAGCACGGCCCACAGCGGGATCGCCGCCAGCGCGGCGAGGTTGGCCAGGGCACCCACCCACAGCATGAACGTACGGGACATGCCGACCGCGTCGCTGGTGGCGTACGCCAGCGCCCACACCGTGAAGATCGTGCTGACCGAGGCGATGAGCGCGCCCGCGATCACCCGGAGCACATCCGCCCAGTGCTCGCGCAGCAGCACCGCGAGCGGCAGCCGGACCACGCCCCCGGTCGCCGCCTGCCGGGCGAACGCCGGGGTCTCACGCAGCCGGCGCCGGATGACGTAGCCCGCGACGGCGACCGCGACGCTCAGCCAGAACGGCACCCGCCAGCCCCAGGACAGCAGCTGGTCCTCGGGGAGCCTGGAGACGGGGATGAAGACGAGGGTGGCGATGAGCTGGCCGCCCTGGGTGCCGCTGAGCGTGAAGCTGGTGAAGAACCCGCGCCGGCCCGGCGGCGCGTGCTCCAGGCTCATGGAACTCGCGCTCGCCTGCTCGCCGGCCGCCGATATGCCCTGCAGCACGCGGCAGAGCACGAGCAGCACCGGGGCGAGCGAGCCGGCCTGGGCGCGGGTGGGCAGACAGCCGATCAGGAAGGTCGACAGGCCCATCAGGACCAGCGTGAACACCATGATCTTCTTGCGGCCGAGCCGGTCGCCGACGTGTCCGAGGACCAGTGCGCCGAGCGGGCGGGCGGCGTAGGCGACGCCGAAGGTGGCGAGCGACAGCAGGGTCGCGGTCGCCGGGTCGGACGAGTCGAAGAAGACCTTCGGGAAGATCAGCGCCGCGGCGCTGCCGTAGACGAAGAAGTCGTAGTACTCCAGGGCGCTGCCGATCCAGGCGGCCGTCGCCGCCTTCCAGGGCTGGCCGGGAGGGGCCTCGGCGGCGGGCGCGGGGGTGGGGACGGACACGGCGGTGCTCCTTCGGGGGAACCCACCCTACGGAAGGGGCGGGTGAGCGACGAGGGGAGGGAGCGGGCGAGGGCCGGATCTCGGCTGCTAATTAACCCACTGGATAGTTAGTCGTGGTGGGTGGGATGTTGCGCTCGTGTTTCCCCGGTGTCAAGAGCCCGTGCGAAGGCCCGTACGGGAACGCGGGCCCGCCGGCGTCAGCCGGCCGCCCGCTCCGCGGTCAGGTAGGCGATCACCATGTCGCCGAGCATGGTCCGGTAGTGCTCCCGCTGGGCCGGGTCCACCAGGTCCCGGCCGAACAGGGCGCCGAAGGTGTGCCGGTTGGCGACCCGGAAGAAGCAGAACGAGCTGATCATCGCGTGCAGGTCGACCGCGTCCACGTCGGCCGTGAAGAGCCCCGACTCCTGTCCCGCGGTGAGGATCCGGCGGATCACCTCCAGGGCCGGGGAGCCGATCTTCCCCAGCTTCTCGGAGGCCGCGATGTGCTCGGCGCCGTGGATGTTCTCGATGCTGACCAGGCGGATGAAGTCCGGGTGGCGCTCGTGGTGGTCGAAGGTCAGCTCGGCCAGGCGGCGGATCGCGGCGACGGGGTCCAGGTGTTCGACGTCCAGCTGCTGCTCGGCCTCGCGGATCACCCCGTACGCCCGCTCCAGCACGGCCGTGAACAGCTGTTCCTTGCCGCCGAAGTAGTAGTAGATCATCCGCTTGGTGGTGCGGGTGCGGGCCGCTATCTCGTCGACCCGGGCCCCGTCGTAGCCGGCCCGCGCGAACTCCTGGGTGGCCACGTCGAGGATCTCGGCCTGGGTGCGGGCCGCGTCGCGCACCCGTCCACCGGGTCGTACGGGTTCTTCGACGCTGGTCATCGCTGTCCTTCGGGCCGGTGGACGCCTGGGCGGCGCGCTCGCTGGGTGCGTGCCGGTGATTGTAGAAGCAGGACCCCGGTGGCCGCCCGGGTCTTCCGCGCGGCTTCCTCGGCTGATATAGCTAACGTACTAGTTCGTACATTAGCTCCGCCTCGGGAGGGCCACATGGCCAAGGACGCGTATCTCGTCGGGCTGATCGGGGCCGGCATCGGCCCCTCGCTCAGCCCCGACCTGCACCAGCGGGAGGCGGACCGGCAGGGCCTGCGCCACCTCTACCGGCTCCTCGACCTCGACGTCCTCGGGCGGGCGCCGGAGGCCGTCGGCGACCTGGTCCGCGCCGCCCGCGACCTCGGCTACGACGGGCTGAACATCACCCACCCCTGCAAGCAGCTGGTCATCGACCACCTCGACGCGCTCGACCCGCGGGCCGAGGCGCTCGGCGCGGTCAACACCGTGGTCTTCGACGACGGCCGGGCCGTGGGCCACAACACCGACGTGACCGGTTTCGCCGCCTCCTTCGCGCGCGGCCTGCCGGACGCCCCGCTGGAGCGGGTCGTCCAGCTCGGCGCGGGCGGCGCGGGCGCGGCCGTCGCCCATGCCGTGCTCACCCTGGGCGCCGGACGGGTCACCGTCGTCGACGCCCTGCCCGAGCGGGCCGCTGCGCTGGCCGACTCGCTGGTACGGCATTTCGGGCCCGGGCGGGCGGAGGCGGCCGCAGTCGATCGGTTGCCCGCGCTGCTCGGCGAGGCCGACGGAAGCGGGGGGCTCGTCCACGCCACGCCCACCGGTATGGCAGCCCATCCCGGGCTGCCCTTGCCCGCCGGGCTGTTGCATCCCGGGCTGTGGGTCGCGGAGGTGGTGTACCGGCCGCTGCGGACGGAGTTGCTGCGGGTCGCCGAGGAGCGCGGCTGCGCCGTCCTGGCCGGGGGCGGGATGGCGGTGTTCCAGGCCGCCGACGCGTTCCGGTTGTTCACGGGGCGGGAGCCGGACCGCGAGCGGATGCTCGTCGACTTCGAGGAGCTGGCGGGCGTCGAGCGCTCGGGGAGTGCTGCCCGATGACGAGCGGCACAGGTCTGCACACCTCCATCGCCACCGTCTCCCTGAGCGGCACCCTCACCGAGAAGCTCGCCGCCGCGGCGCGGGCCGGGTTCGCCGGGGTGGAGATCTTCGAGAACGACCTCCTCGCCTGCCCGCTCGCTCCCGAGGAGATCCGTGCGCGCTGTGCCGACCTCGGGCTGAGCATCGATCTGTACCAGCCGATGCGGGACGTCGAGGGCGTGCCCGACGAGGTCTTCGTGCGCAATCTGCGGCGCGCCCGGCACAAGTTCGAGCTGATGAACCGGCTCGGCGCCGACACCCTCCTCGTCTGCTCCAGCGTGTCGCCGGACGCCGTGGACGACGACGCACGGGCGGCCGGCCAGCTCGCCCGACTTGCCGAGCTGGCGGAGGAGTTCGGGATCCGCGTGGCGTACGAGGCCCTCGCCTGGGGGCGGCATGTGAATATCTACGACCACGCCTGGCGGATCGTCGAGACCGCCGGGCACCCGGCACTCGGCCTCTGTCTGGACAGCTTCCACATCCTCTCCCGCGGCTCCGAACCGGAGGACCTCGGGGGAATCGCGGACATCCCCGGCGAGAAGATCTTCTTCCTGCAGCTCGCCGACGCCCCGCTGCTCGCGATGGACGCCCTGCAGTGGAGCCGCCACTACCGCTGCTTCCCCGGACAGGGCGGCTTCGACGTCGCCGGGCTGGTGCGGCACGTCCTCGCCGCCGGATACCGCGGGCCGCTGTCCCTGGAGGTCTTCAACGACGTCTTCCGGCAGGCCGACGCGGGCCCCACCGCCGTCGACGCCCACCGCTCCCTGCTGCTCCTGAAGGAAGCCGTCGGCGCCGCCGAGCTGCCGCCGCCCGTCGTGCCCACCGGGGTCGCCTTCGCCGAACTGCTCACCCCCGACGCCGAACCCGTCACCGCGCTGCTGACCGCGCTCGGCTTCACCCGCGCCGCCCGGCACCGCGGCAAGCCCGTCGACCTGTGGCAGTGCGGTGAGGCCCGTGTGCTGGTCAACACCGCCGCCACCGCCCGCCGCGACGGCACCCGGCTCGCCGCGATCGGCCTCGAGTCCCCGGACCCCGCCGCTGCCGCCCGCCGCGCCGAAGCCCTGCTCGCCCCCGTCCTGCCCCGTCACCGCGCACCCGGAGACGCCCCGCTCGACGCCGTCGCGGCGCCCGACGGCACGGAACTGTTCCTCTGCGCCACCGGCGACCCCGAACTCCCCGGCTGGCGGGCGGACTTCATCGACCTGCCGGACACCCCGGCGTCCTCCGCCACCCGCATCGACCACCTGGCCCTCACCCAGCCCTGGCACCACTTCGACGAGGCCACGCTCTTCCACCGCAGCGTCCTCGGCCTCACCGCCCAGGAGAGCGTCGACCTCGCGGACCCCTACGGCCTGATGCGCAGCCGCGCCGTCACCACCGCCGACGGCAGCGTCCGTATCGCCCTCGGCGTCGGCGCGGCACCCACCGACGACACCGTGCACGCGGCGCACATCGCGCTGGCCACGGAGGACGTCGTGGCCGCGGCCCGCGCCTTCCGCGCCGCGGGCGGCCGGCTGCTGCCGGTGCCGGCCAACTACTACGACGACCTCGCCGCCCGGTACGACTTCGCCGACGGCGAGCTGGAGACGTACCGGGACCTCGGCATCCTCTACGACCGGGACGCGGGCGGCGCCTTCCGGCACTGCTACACCGAGACCGTCGGCCGGGTCTTCTTCGAACTCGTCCAGCGCGACCCCGGCCACCAGGGCTACGGCGCCGCGAACGCCCCGGTCCGGCTCGCGGCCCAGCACGCGGGACGGCCCTTGCGCTGAACCGACCCGCTTCTTACCGGACTTGCCGCAGGAGTGAGAGGCCGGTGAGACCTCCGCCGGGTTCAGCTCCGGTTCAGGCTCCGTACATCTCGGGCGACGGATACTCCCGCGAGATCCGGTATGCGCGCTGCGCCCGGATCACTCGGTTTCCGGGAGCCCGAAAGGCCGTACATGCTGACCACCCCCACCCAGTCGGTCGTCCGGGACGGCGTGCCGCCGCGCGTCGCCTCAGCCCGCCCGCGCACCAGCCGGTACGAGGGTCCGGTGCTGGCGGCCATAGCCGCGCTCGCCGCGCTGCTGTCCCTGTGGGGCCTGGGCCACAGCTCGTACCACGGGTTCTACGCCGCCGCGGTGCGCAGCATGACGGACAACCCGGTGGCGTTCTTCTACGGCTCCTTCGACCCGGGCAACACCCTCACCATCGACAAGCTGCCCGGCTTCCTGTGGCCGCAGGCCCTGTCGGCGCTGGTCTTCGGGTTCCACCCATGGGCGCTGGTGCTGCCGCAGGCGGTCGAGGGCGTGGCCTCGGTGGTCGTGCTCCACGTGCTGGTGCGCCGCTGGGCGGGCGTGCCCGCCGGGCTGCTGGCGGCCGCCTTCCTGGCCCTCACCCCGGTGACCGTCGGCCTCGGCCGGTCCGTCACCGAGGACGCGCCGTTCGTCCTGTTGCTGCTCCTGGCCGCCGAGGCCGTCTGGCGGGCGACCGAGCGAGGCAGGCTCGTCCCCCTGCTGCTCGCCGGGTTCTGGGTGGGCGTGGCCTTCCAGTGCAAGATGCTGGAGGCCTGGGCGGTGCTCCCCGCGCTGGCCGCCACCTACCTGGTCGCCGCTCCCCGGAGCCTCGGCCGCCGACTGCGCGATGTCGCCATCGCCGCCACGGTGACCTTCGCGGTGTCGGTGTCGTGGATGGTGGTGGCCACCCTCACCCCGGGCTCCGCCCGGCCGTATCTCGACGGCACCACGGACAACTCGGCCTTCGGTCTGGTCGTCGGCTACAACTTCCTGACCCGCTTCCACGGGGTCGGCATCGACGCGGCCGGCACCGGCAGCGTCGCGCCCAACGAGAGTCTGCGGGTGGCCGGGACGGGGCCCGGCATGGGCGACAGCGTGTGGAAGATGTTCAGCCCCGGGCTCGCCACCCAGACGGGGTGGCTGTACCCGCTGGCGGCCCTCGGGCTCGTGGGCGGCGCGGTGGCACTGTGGCGGCGGCGCGCCGCGCGTACGGACCGCGTGCTCGCGGGCCAGGTGCTGTGGGGCGTGTGGCTGGCGACGTTCTTCCTCGTCTTCAGCTTCGGCAGCGTGACCGGGCACACCTACTACATGGGCGTGGTCGCGGTGGCGCTCGCCGCGTTCGCCGCCGCCGGTGTCGTACAGGCCTGGCGGGCGGCCCTGAGGGGCGGCCGGCGGGCCTGGGTGCTGCCGGTGGCGCTCGCCGGGAACGCCGCCTGGTGCGTGACGCTGACCCTGTGGTACCCACGCTTCCTGTCCTGGTCGGCCCCGGCCGCCGCCATCCTCGCGGTGGCCGGCCTGGCCCTGACCGCGGTCCGGCGCCGCCCGCGCATGGTCACCGCCGGTCTGGCCGTGGGACTGGCCGCGGCCCTGCTGGTGCCCGCCGCATGGTCGGCGTCGGCGCTGTCACCGCGCTACAACCAGCCCGGCTCGCTGGGCCGTGTCGGCCCCAGCAGCCACCGCTCGGGCAACCCGCTCGCCCGACTGAGCCCCGCCCAGCAGCACTTGCTCGCCTACCTCACCGCCCACCGCGGCAGCGCCGAGTACGTGGCCGCGATCCCCGGTTGGTGGTCCGCCGCGCCCTACGTCATCTCGGCGAACGCGCACGTCATGCCCATGGGCGGCTTCACCGGACGGGTCCCGTACCCCTCGTCCGCACGCTTCCACCGGCTGATCGACTCCGGCCGGCTGCGCTACGTCGTCCTGTCCCGGGACGACGTCCTGGCCGGGCATCGGGACGGCACGCTCGTCGGTGGGCTCGTGCGCTGGACGGCCGCCCACTGCGCGCTCGTCCCGCCGGCCGCGTATCACTCCGGCGACCGGTCCCACCGGCTGTACGACTGCGGCCCGGGCCACCAGGGGTGAACCGGGCCGCGGCCGACGGGCCGTCAGGCGCGTCTGTTCCACTCGGCGATCACGGGCCGTCCGTGCTCGGTGGACAGCCGGCTGACCGTGCCCGTGGCCAGCTGGAACAGCCGGCCGTCGGCGGGCGGCAGGCCCAGCCGGCGGGCGGTGAGCACGCGCAGGAAGTGGGCGTGGGCGACGAGGACCACGTCCCCCTCGGCCAGAGCCGTCCCGACCCGGCCCAGCACCCGGTCGGCGCGGGCCCCGACCTCCTCCGGTGACTCGCCGGGATGCCCCTCGGGGCCGGGCGGCACGCCGTCGGTCCACAGGTCCCAGTCGGGGCGGGTGCGGTGGATGTCGACGGTGGTGACGCCCTCGTAGCCGCCGTAGTCCCACTCGTGCAGACCGGGGTCCGGCTCGACCCCGACGAGGCCCGCCAGTTCGGCGGTGCGCAGCGCGCGGTCCAGCGGGCTCGCCAGCGCCAGGGCGTAGGTCCGGCCGGTGAGCAGCGGGGCGAGGGACTTGGCCTGTTGCTCGCCGTCCCCGGTCAGGGGCAGGTCGGTCCAGCTGGTGTGCTGTCCCGACCTGCTCCATTCCGTCTCACCGTGGCGGACCAGCAGGAGGTCCCCCATGGCGGGTCAGTCCTTCTTCTCGACCGCGTGGCCGCCGAACTGGTTGCGCAGCGCCGCGATCATCTTCATCTGCGGCGAGTCGTCCTGCCGGGAGGCGAACCGGGCGAAGAGAGAGGCGGTGATCGCCGGGAGCGGCACGGCGTTGTCGATCGCGGCCTCCACCGTCCAGCGGCCCTCGCCGGAGTCCTCCGCGTAGCCGCGCAGCTTCTGCAGGTGCTCGTCCTCGTCCAGGGCGTTGACCGCGAGGTCCAGGAGCCAGGAGCGGATGACGGTGCCCTCCTGCCAGGAGCGGAACACCTCGCGGACGTTCTCCACCGAGTGCACCTTCTCAAGGAGCTCCCAGCCCTCGGCGTAGGCCTGCATCATGGCGTACTCGATGCCGTTGTGGACCATCTTGGAGAAGTGCCCGGCGCCGACCCGGCCCGCGTGGACGTAGCCGTACGGGCCCTCCGGCTTGAGCGCGTCGAAGATCGGCTCGAGCGGCTCCACGTGCTCCTTGTCGCCGCCGACCATGAGCGCGTAGCCGTTCTGCAGGCCCCACACACCGCCGGAGACGCCGGCGTCGACGAAGCCGATGCCCTTGATGCCGAGGGCGGCGGCGTGCTTCTCGTCGTCCGTCCAGCGGGAGTTGCCGCCGTCGATCACCGTGTCGCCGGGCTCGAGCAGGTCGCCGAGCTCGTCGACGACGGTCTGCGTGGCGGTGCCGGCCGGGACCATCACCCACACGTGGCGGGGCGCGTCCAGCTTCTCGACCAGTTCGGCGAGGGACTTGACGTCGGAGACCTCGGGGTTGCGGTCGTAGCCGATGACGGTGTGGCCGGCGCGGCGGATCCGCTCGCGCATGTTGCCGCCCATCTTGCCGAGACCGATGAGACCGAGCTGCATGATCAGTTCACTTCCTGAGCGTTCTTGAGGGTGCGGTAGGCGGCGACGAGGGCCGTGGTGGACGGGTCGAGACCGGGGACCCGAGCGCCCTCGGTCAGGGCGGGCTCGACGCGCTTGGCGAGGACCTTGCCGAGTTCCACGCCCCACTGGTCGAAGGAGTCGATGTTCCACACCGCGCCCTGCACGAACACCTTGTGCTCGTAGAGGGCGATCAGCTGGCCGAGGACGGACGGGGTGAGCGAGCCGGCGAGGATCGTGGTGGTGGGGTGGTCGCCGCGGAAGGTGCGGTGGGTGACCTGCTCCTCGGGCACGCCCTCCGCGCGGACCTCCTCGGCGCTCTTGCCGAAGGCGAGGGCCTGGGTCTGGGCGAAGAAGTTGGCCATCAACAGGTCGTGCTGTGCCTTGAGTTCACCGCTGAGCTCGCCGACCGGTTCGGCGAAGCCGATGAAGTCCGCCGGGATGAGCTTGGTGCCCTGGTGGATCAACTGGTAGTAGGCGTGCTGGCCGTTGGTGCCCGGCGTGCCCCACACGACCGGCCCGGTCTGCCACTCCACCGGCCGGCCGTCCCGCTGCACCGACTTGCCGTTGGACTCCATGTCCAGCTGCTGCAGATAGGCGGTGAACTTCGACAGGTAGTGGCTGTAGGGCAGCACCGCGTGCGACTGGGCGTCGTGGAAGTTGCCGTACCAGATGCCCAGCAGGCCCAGGAGCAGAGGCGCGTTGGCCTCGGCGGGAGCGGTGCGGAAGTGGTCGTCCATCAGTCGGAAGCCGTCGAGCATCTCCCGGAACCGGTCGGGTCCGATGGCGATCATCAGGGACAGGCCGATCGCGGAGTCGTACGAGTAGCGGCCGCCGACCCAGTCCCAGAACTCGAACATGTTGTCCGGGTCGATGCCGAACCCGGTGACCTTCTCGGCGTTCGTGGACAGCGCCACGAAGTGCCGGGCGACGGCCTTCTCGTCGCCGTCGAACGCCTTCAGCAGCCAGGAACGCGCGGAGGTCGCGTTGGTGATCGTCTCGATCGTGGTGAACGTCTTGGAGGCGACGATGAACAGGGTCTCGGCCGGGTCCAGGTCACGGGTCGCCTCGTGCAGGTCGGCGCCGTCGACGTTCGACACGAACCGGAAGGCCAACTCCCGAGCCGTGTACGGGCGGAGCACCTCGTAGGCCATCGCGGGGCCGAGGTCGGAGCCGCCGATGCCGATGTTGACGACGTTCCGGATCCGCCTGCCGGTGTGGCCGGTCCACTCGCCGGAGCGGATGCGCTCGGCGAAGGCGGCCATCTTGTCCAGCACCGCGTGCACCTTCGGGACGACGTTCTCGCCGTCGACCTCGATCACCTGGTCGGGTGCGGCGCGCAGCGCGGTGTGCAGCACGGCCCGCTGCTCGGTGACGTTGATCCTCTCACCGCGGAACATGGCGTCACGCAGGCCGAACACGCCGGTGGCGGTGGCGAGTTCCTGGAGCAGGGCCAGGGTCTCGTCGGTGATCAGGTGCTTGCTGTAGTCGATGTACAGGTCGCCGACCCGTACGACGTACCGCTCGGCGCGGCCGGGGTCCGCCGCGAACAGCTCGCGCAGGTGCGGCTGCCCCTGGGCGCGGTGGTCGGCGAGGGCCGTCCACTCGGGCCGGTTGGTGAGCTTCACGATCTCGGACTCTGCCATCTCAGGCGTTCTCCTTGGCGGCCTCGCCCCTGAGGGCGATGGCGTACATCTCGTCGGCGTCGAGGCGGCGCAGCTCCTCGGCGATGAGCTCGGAGGTGGGGCGGACCTTCAGGGCCAGAGTGCGCGGCGGCTGGCCCGGCAGGCTCAGCGTGGCCAGGGGGCCCTCGGGGCGGTCGATGCGCACCTCGCCGTTCTGGGTGCCCAGCCGTACGGCGGTGACGACCGGACCGGCGGTGACCACCCGCTCCACGCTCACCTGCAGTCGGGCCTCAAGCCAGCGGGCCAGCAGCTCGGCGCTGGGGTTGTCCGCCTCGGCCTCGACGGCCGCCGACGTGATCGGCACGCGGGCCTGGTCCAGGGCGGCGGCCAGCATGGACCGCCACAGGGTGAGCCGGGTCCAGGCGAGGTCGGTGTCGCCGGGTGCGTAGTTGCGGGCGCGGGTCTCCAGGACCTCCATCGGCCGCAGAGCCGCGTACAGGTCGGTGATCCGGCGCTGCGCGAGCGCGCCGAGCGGGTCCTCGGACGGGGTGTCGGGCGCGTCCACCGGCCACCACACGACCACGGGCGCATCCGGCAGCAGCAGGGGCAGGACGACCGAGTCGGCGTGGTCGGACACCTCGCCGTAGGTGCGCAGCACGACCGTCTCGCCGGTGCCGGCCTCGGAGCCGACCCGGACCTCGGCGTCGAGCCGGGAGTGCGTGCGGTCGCGCAGGGTGCGCACATGCCGCTTGATGACGACCAGGGTCCGCATGGGGTGCTCGTGCGAGGCGTCCTCGGCGGCCTTGATCGAGTCGTAGGCGTTCTCCTCGTCCGTGACGATGACCATCGTCAGGACCATGCCCACGGCCGGGGTGCCGATGGCGCGGCGACCCTGCACCAGCGCCTTGTTGATCTTGCTTGCCGTGGTGTCGGTCAGGTCGATCTTCATGGCCTGCGCCAGCTCCGTCCGTCTCGTGCGAGCATCTCGTCCGCTTCACTCGGTCCCCAGCTGCCCGACGCGTACTGCGCCGGCCTGCCGTGCGCCGCCCAGTACTCCTCGATCGGGTCGAGGATCTTCCAGGACTCTTCCACTTCCTGGTGACGGGGGAACAAATTCGCGTCGCCCAGCAGCACGTCCAGGATGAGCCGCTCGTACGCCTCCGGGCTGGACTCGGTGAACGACTCGCCGTAGGCGAAGTCCATCGACACGTCCCGGATCTCCATCGAGGTGCCCGGCACCTTGGAGCCGAACCGCACGGTCATGCCCTCGTCGGGCTGGACGCGGATCACGATCGCGTTCTGCCCGAGTTCCTCGGTCGCGGTGGAGTCGAAGGGGGAGTGCGGGGCCCGCTTGAAGACCACCGCGATCTCGGTGACCCGGCGCCCCAGCCGCTTGCCGGTGCGCAGGTAGAAGGGGACGCCCGCCCAGCGGCGGTTGTCGATGCCCAGCTTGATCGCGGCGAAGGTGTCGGTCTTCGACTTGGGGTCGATGCCCTCCTCCTGGAGGTAGCCGACCACCTTCTCGCCGCCCTGCCAGCCGCCCGCGTACTGTGCCCGCACGGTGTGCCTGCCGAGGTCCTCCGGCAGCCGCACCGACTTCAGCACCTTCAGCTTCTCGGTGAGCAGCGCCTCCGCGTCGAACGCGATCGGCTCCTCCATGGCGGTCAGTGCCATGAGCTGGAGCAGGTGGTTCTGGATGACGTCACGGGCGGCGCCGATGCCGTCGTAGTAGCCGGCCCGGCCGCCGATGCCGATGTCCTCCGCCATCGTGATCTGGATGTGGTCGACGTAACTGCGGTTCCAGATCGGCTCGTACATCTGGTTGGCGAAGCGCAGCGCCAGGATGTTCTGGACCGTCTCCTTGCCGAGGTAGTGGTCGATGCGGAACACCTGGTCCGGTTCGAACACGTCGTGCACGATCGCGTTCAGCTCGCGGGCGCTGGCCAGGTCGTGGCCGAACGGCTTCTCGATGACCGCGCGCCGCCAGGAGCCCTTGGCCGGGCTCGCCAGGCCGTGCTTCTTCAGCTGCTGCACGACCTTCGGGAAGAACTTCGGCGGCACCGAGAGGTAGAACGCGAAGTTGCCGCCGGTGCCGCGGGAGGAGTCCAGCTCCTCGACGGCGTCCTTCAGCTGCTTGAACGCGGTGTCGTCGTCGAAGTCGCCCGGGATGAACCGCATGCCCTCGGCCAGCTGCTGCCACACCTCCTCGCGGAACGGGGTGCGGGCGTGCTCCTTCACGGAGTCGTGCACGACCTGTGCGAAGTCCTGGTCCTCCCACTCGCGGCGGGCGAAGCCGACGAGGGAGAAGCCCGGCGGCAGCAGACCGCGGTTGGCGAGGTCGTACACCGCCGGCATCAGCTTCTTGCGGGACAGGTCACCGGTCACACCGAAGATGACCAGCCCGGACGGGCCCGCGATCCGGGGGAGCCGGCGGTCGCGGGTGTCCCGCAGCGGGTTCGCCCAGTCGGCGGCCGGGGCCACCGGGACCTGCACCGCCTCGGGTGCGGGCGCCTGGGGTGCGGGCGCGTGAGCCGCGGGCGCCTCGGCGGCGGGGGCGTTCTCGGTCATCGGGCGTCAACTCCCTTGCTCTTCAGGGACTTCGCCACCGCGTCCAGCAGCTCCTGCCAGGCCGCATCGAACTTGGCGACGCCCTCGTCCTCCAGCTGCTGGACGACCTCGTCGTAGGAGATGCCGAGCCGCTCCACGGCATCCAGGTCGGCGTGGGCCTGCACATAGCCGCCGGTCACCGTGTCGCCGGTGATCTCGCCGTGGTCGGCGACGGCGTTCAGGGTGGCCTCGGGCATGGTGTTGACGGTGCCCGGCGCGACCAGCTCGTCCACATACAGTGTGTCCTTGTACGCGGGGTCCTTCACGCCGGTGGACGCCCACAGCGGACGCTGCTTGTTGGCCTTGTCCCCGGCGAGGGCGACCCAGCGCTCGGAGCCGAAGACCTCCTCGTAGGCCTCGTAGGCGAGCCGGGCGTTGGCGAGGGCCGCGCGGCCCTTGAGGGCGAGCGCCTCCTCGGTGCCGAGGGCGGTCAGCCGCTTGTCGATCTCGGAGTCCACGCGGGAGACGAAGAAGGACGCCACCGAGTGGATGGTGGAAAGGTCGAGGCCGCGCTCGCGGGCCTTCTCCAGGCCGGCCAGATAGGCGGCCATGACCTCGCGGTAGCGCTCCAGGGAGAAGATCAGGGTCACGTTGACGCTGATGCCCAGCCCGATGACCTCGGTGATGGCCGGCAGGCCCGCCCTGGTCGCCGGGATCTTGATCATCACGTTGGGGCGGTCGACCAGCCAGAAGAGCTGCTTGGCCTCGGCGACGGTCGCCGCCGTGTCGTGCGCCAGGCGCGGGTCGACCTCGATGGAGACCCGGCCGTCACGGCCGGCGGTGGCGTCGTACACCTCGCGCAGGATGTCGGCGGCGTCGCGCACGTCGGCGGTCGTCATCATCCGCACCGCCTCGTCCACCGTCACATCGCGTACGGCGAGGTCGGTGAGCTGCTCCTCGTAGCCCTCGCCGGAGCCGATGGCGGCCTGGAAGATCGAGGGGTTCGTCGTGACACCGACGGCGCTCCCGCTCGCCACCAGCTCGGCGAGGCTGCCCGAGGTGATCCGCTTGCGCGACAGGTCGTCGAGCCAGATCGACACGCCCTCGTCGGCGAGGCGCTTGAGGGCTCCCGGGGTCGCGATTGCTTCGGTCACAGTGATCATTCTTCTTTCGGGTCGGTATCGGGCGTCGGTGTCAGGCGCGCGCGGCGGCGAGCGACTCGCGGGCCGCCGCGGCGACGTTCTCGGGGGTGAAGCCGAACTCGGCGAACAGGGTCTTCGCGTCGGCGGAGGCGCCGAAATGCTCCAGGGAGACGATGCGTCCCGCGTCGCCCACGTACCGGTACCAGGTGAGCCCGATCCCGGCCTCGACGGCGACCCGGGCCTTCACGGCCGGCGGCAGCACCCGCTCGCGGTACGCGCGCGGCTGCTCCTCGAACCACTCCACGGACGGCATCGACACCACGCGCGTGCCGATGCCCTCGGCCTCCAGCTGCTCACGCGCGGCCACGGCCAGCTGCACCTCGGAACCCGTCGCGATGATGATCACCTCCGGGACCTCGGTCGAGGACTCGCGCAGCACATAGCCGCCCTTGGCCGCGTCCTCGTTCGGCGCGTACACCGGCACGCCCTGGCGGGTGAGCGCGAGCCCGTGCGGGGCGGGGTTCGTGGCGTGCCTCTTCAGGATCTCGGTCCAGGCGATCGCGGTCTCGTTGGCGTCCGCCGGGCGGACGACGTTCAGGCCGGGGATGGCGCGCAGCGAGGCCAGGTGCTCGACCGGCTGGTGGGTGGGGCCGTCCTCGCCGAGGCCGATGGAGTCGTGCGTCCAGACGTACGTCACCGGCAGCTGCATCAGAGCCGACATGCGCACCGCGTTGCGCATGTAGTCGGAGAACACCAGGAAGGTGCCGCCGTAGATGCGGGTGTTGCCGTGCAGGGCGATGCCGTTCATCTCCGCGGCCATGGAGAACTCGCGGATGCCGAAGTGGACGGTACGGCCGTAGGGGTCGGCCTCGGGCAGCGGGTTGCCCTTCGGCAGGAAGGAGCTGGTCTTGTCGATGGTGGTGTTGTTGGAGCCGGCGAGGTCGGCGGAGCCGCCCCACAGCTCGGGGATCACCGGGCCGAGCGCCTGCAGCACCTTGCCGGAGGCGGCGCGGGTGGCGACCGACTTGCCCTCTTCGAAGACCGGGACCTTCTGCTCCCAGCCCTCGGGCAGCTCGCCCTTGCTGACACGGTCGAACAGCGCGGCGCGCTCCGGCTGCGCGGTGCGCCACTCGGCGATCCGCTTGTCCCAGGCCGAGTGCGCCTCGGCGCCCCGGTCCAGGGCCCGCCGGGTGTGCTTCAGGACCGCGTCCTCGACCTGGAAGGTCTGCTCCGGGTCGAAGCCGAGGACGCGCTTGGTCGCGGCGATCTCGTCCTCGCCGAGCGCCGAGCCGTGGGAGGCCTCGGTGTTCCGCGCGTTCGGGGCGGGCCAGGCGATGATGGTGCGCATCGCGATGATCGAGGGCCGCTCGGTCTCGGCCTGCGCGGCCCTCAGCGCCGCGTACAGGGCGGGGACGTCGATGTCGCCGTCGGCGGTGGGCTCGACGCGCCGGGTGTGCCAGCCGTAGGCCTCGTACCGCTTCAGCACGTCCTCGGAGAACGCGGTGGCGGTGTCGCCTTCGATGGAGATGTGGTTGTCGTCGTAGAGGAAGACCAGGTTGCCGAGCTTCTGGTGGCCGGCCAGGGACGAGGCCTCGGCGGAGACGCCCTCCTCCAGGTCGCCGTCGGAGACGATCGCCCAGACGGTGTGGTCGAAGGGGGAGGTGCCCGCGGGGGCCTCCGGGTCGAACAGGCCGCGCTCGTAGCGGGCCGCCATCGCCATGCCGACCGCGTTGGCGACGCCCTGGCCGAGGGGGCCGGTGGTGGTCTCTACGCCGGCGGTATGGCCGTACTCGGGGTGGCCCGGAGTCCTGGAGCCGTGCGTGCGGAACGCCTTCAGGTCGTCCAGCTCCAGCTCGTACCCGGCCAGGAACAGCTGCGTGTACAGGGTCAGCGAGGTGTGACCGGGGGAGAGGACGAAACGGTCCCGGCCGGTCCACTCGGGGTCGGCGGGATCGTGACGCATCACCTTCTGAAAGATCGTGTACGCCGCAGGTGCCAGGCTCATCGCCGTGCCCGGGTGGCCGTTCCCCACCTTCTGGACCGCGTCGGCCGCCAGCAGACGGGCGGTGTCCACGGCACGCCGATCGAGGTCGGTCCACTCGAAGCCGTCGGAAGTCTGCGTGGTCATCTTCAAGAAGTCCTCGTTCAGTGCGGGATTGCTGGCCTGACGCGTTCAAACTTAAAAGTCTGACTTTTTCGACGGAAGGTCGGGGTGTGTCAGCCTGTGGTGAATCTGGGACAGTGATCGCGCGACACGGACGGCACGAAAAGGACATGACAGGCACAACCCCTCAAGCTGATGACCCCGGCGTCGACGGCGACGGCATCAGAACCTTCCCCTTCCCGGCCGAGCTGGCCGTCGGCGGCGTCGGCATGCAGGTCGGCCCCATGGGGACCGGCCGCCCCTGGCACGCCGATGCCCCCCTGGACCGCGTCCACCGCATCGACTTCCACGTCGTCATGCTGTTCACGGACGGCCCCGTACGGCACATGATCGACTTCGCCGAGTACGAGGCCGGCGCCGGCGACCTGCTGTGGATCCGCCCCGGACAGGTCCACCGTTTCTCCCGCGAGGCCGTGTACCGCGGAACCGTCCTGACCATGCAGCCCGGCTTCCTGCCCCGTGCCACCGTCGAGGCCACCGGCCTGTACCGCTACGACCTCCCGCCCCTGCTGCACCCCGACCCGGACCGGCTCGCCGCACTCCAGGCCTGCCTCGACCAGTTGCGGCGCGAGTACGAGGACACCGCCACGCTCCCGCTCAGCCTGCACACCGCCGTCCTCCGGCACACCCTCACCGCGTTCCTGCTGCGCCTCGCGCACCTCGCGGCCAGCGCCGCCGAGGCCGGCCGGCAGCAGACGGACAGTACGTTCACCCGCTTCCGGGACGCCGTCGAGCTGGGCTTCGCCACGAACCACAGTGTCAGCGCCTACGCCGACGCCCTCGGCTACTCCCGGCGCACCCTGGTCCGCGCCGTCCGCGCCGCCACCGGCGAGACTCCCAAGGGCTTCATCGACAAGCGCGTCGTCCTGGAGGCCAAGCGCCTCCTCGCCCACACCGACCTGCCGATCGGCCGCGTCGGGGCGGCCGTGGGCTTCCCCGACGCGGCGAACTTCACCAAGTTCTTCCACCTGCACACCGGGCAGACCCCGGTCGCGTTCCGTGCGGAGCTGCGGTGACGCGCGAGGCGTCCGCGAGCCGGCCGCCCCGCACATGACGAGGCGGGGGCTGACCCATGGGTGCGGGCCAACCCCCTGTCGCCGACCGATCAGTGCCCGAAGTCGAACCAGTTCACGTTCACGTAGTCGGACGGCTGGCCGCTGCTGAAGGTCAGATAGACGTCGTGCGTTCCGGTCACCGAGCCGATGTTGGCCGGAACCGTCTTCCACGACTGCCAGCCCCCGGTGTTGCCCACCGCGAAGCTGCCGATGGGCGGGTTGGAGCGGCTGTCCAGGCGCACCTCGACCAGCCCGCTGACGCCGTCGGCCGCGCCGCTGGCCACGCGCGCGTAGAACTGGGTGGCCGGTGTCGAACCGAAGTTCACACCCTTGTACAGCGCCCAGTCGCCGTTCGCGATCCAGCCGATGTCCTGGCCGCCGCCGGTGTCGGTCGTGGTCTCGGTGCCGATGCCGGACTGGCTGTCGTAGGACTCGGCCTGGACGGCGCTGTAGGCGTCGCGGTTGCCGGTCGGCGGAGGTGTGGTGCCGCCGCTGCCGGAGGACTGCAGGACCTGCACATAGTCGACGACCATCGGGTGGCCGGGCTCGGTGGCGCCGGTCGGGCCGCCGCCGAAGGCCGCGGGGAAGCCACCGCCCATCGCCACGTTCAGGATGACGAAGAAGCCGTGGTTGGTGGCGTTGGCCCAGGTGGTCGCGTCCATCTGGTTCGCCGTGACCGTCTGGTAGTTGACGCCGTCGACGTAGAAGCGGATCGCCTCCGGGCTCACCGAGCGGTCCCACTCCATGGTGTAGGTGTGGAAGCCCGACTGGCAGGTGGTGTTCGGACACGCCGTCGAGTTGCCGAGGCCCGTGGTCTCGTTGCAGGGCCCGCCCGGGTTGGTGCCGCAGTGCATGGTGGCCCAGGTCTTGTTCAGGCCCTGGACGTTCTCCATGACGTCCAGCTCGCCGACGCTCGGCCAGTTCTGGTAGTTGCCGCGGTAGGGCGCGCCCAGCATCCAGAACGCGGGCCAGTAGCCGGCGGCCGCGTCCCCGGTCACGTCGGGCATCTGGATGCGGGCCTCCACGCGCAGCTTGCCGCCGGCCGGGGGCTGGAAGTCGGTCCGGGTGGTCTCGATCCGGCCGGAGGTCCAGTTGCCGGAGGCGTCGCGGCGCGGGGTGATGAGCAGATCGCCGTTGCCGTCCAGCGCCACGTTGTTCGTGCTGGAGGTCATCGACTCGACCTCGCCGGTGCCCCAGTTCGCGGCACCGCCCGGGTACGAAGTGCCGGTGTCGTACTGCCAGTTGGACGTGTTGACGCCGGAGCCCGCCGCGCCGTTGAAGTCGTCCAGGAACACCTGGGTCCAGCCCGAGGGCGGGGTGGGGGCGGTGGCGTCGGCGGGTGCGGTGGCGGCCGTGGCGATCGCCGCCGCCAGGCCGAGCGTGGCGACGGCGGCGACGAGCGCGCGCCGCAGGGGGCGGCGTCTGGGTGTGCCGGGGGAATCGCTCATGGGGGAGGCCTCTCGGGTACGGGGAGTGTGCGGGAGCTGTGAGAGCGCTCCCACGCACTGGGTCTGAGAGCGCTCTCAGGGTGCCGCCAATGTGCTCCCCGCCCCTGCGGTCGTCAAGACATGAAACAAAGAAAGTCATTGATCCGCAGGGGAGTTCACGGGGTGAAGCCGCCCCGTAACGGCTCAGACCTCGCTGCCCGCCTTCCGGTCGGCCCAGGACGGATTCCATCCGTTGAGCCCGTTGGCCGGGCCGACGGTCCTCTCGCCGGAGTTCTTCACGATCACCACGTCACCGAGCATCGAGCTCTCGCAGAACTTGTAACCGCCCACCGAGCTGTCGCCCGCGCCCTTGGCGTCGTGCAGCCCGACACAGCCGTGGCTTCATCCGGGTCTGCTCGAAGCGCTCGCTGATCGCCATGATCCCGGACCAGGTGGTGTGCGAGCAGTCGCCGCCGGTGACCGGACAGGTGGCGACGGTCCTGCCGGAGCGCCGCACCCGCCTGCTGCATGTCGTCGCCGTGGACGAGGAGGTGGTGTTCGTCCAGTACGAGTACGAGGTGGCCGGCGGTGGCCGGTACCGCACCATGGAGGCGATCACCGTGCGCGAAGGCCTCGTCCGGGCGGTGCGGGTGTTCTTCGGCGGCACGGTGTGAACCGGTTGCGGGTACGCGGACGGGTCGCCGCTCAGCGCCGCTCCGGCCGCCAGCCCAGCGCCCGTGAGATCCCCCGGGCGGCCAGCCGCACCGCCGGAGCAAGTGCCGGCACCTGGGCGCCCTCCCGGGGCACCACCACCGACACCGCCGCCACCACGTCCCCGTCGGGTCCGCGCACCGCCGCAGCCACCGACAGCGCGTCCTCCGTCACCTGACGCTCACTCACCGCCACGCCCGAGCGGCGTACCTCGGCGAGCGTACGCCGCAGCCGCACCGGATCGGTGATCGTGTACGGCGTGAAGGCGGCCAGCGACCCCGCGCAGTACTCCTCCTGCAGGTCCGGGCCGGCATGGGCGAGGAGGGCCAGCCCGACGCCGGTGGCGTGCAGCGGCCAGCGCGCGCCGACCCGGATGTGCACGCCCACCGCCGAACGGGCCGACAGCCACTCGATGTAGACGACCTCAGCGCCGTCCCGCACGGCCAACTGCACGTTCTCGTGCGTCGCTTCGTACAGGTCCTCCAGGTACGGCAGTGCCAGCTGCCGCAGGCCCAGACCGCGCGGCGCGAGCGCGGCCACCTCCCACAGTCGCAGCCCCACGTGGTACACCCCGGACGCGTCGCGTTCCAGCGCGCCCCACGCGGTCAGGGCGCCCGCCAGCCGATGCGCGGTGGTCAGGCTGAGCCCGGCCCGGCGGCTGATGTCCGTCAGGGACAGGGCGGGGTGCTCGTGGTCGAACGCGCCGAGCACGGCCAGCAGCCGATCGGCCGCGGACCGCTCACTCACGGACACCTCACCACCCTGTCGCCTCGTCCCGGCCGGGATAGTAACCGACGCCGCGGCGCGCTGCCCGACCGTGGCCGGGCGGGGAGCCGTCCCATCACCGGCCCCGATCAGGCCGGGTCACGCCCACGGGCCGGCCCACCGGCCGCCGTTGCCGGGCTCGTCGGGGAGGACCGGGCGTCGCGGGTGGGACCGGGCGTCGCGGGTCGGCGACCGCGCCGAAGCGGCCCGCGCCGTGCGGGTTGCCGGCGAGGACGCAGGGGGACGCGTCGCCGACGGTGATCGGGATGGGCCGGGCACATGTGCCGGCACGGCCGGACACGGCCGTCGTGCACGGCCCCCGGATGTCGGGCACCCTCCAGGTGCCGGTCGGCCACCGTCCCGCGCCCCCCGCCCCGGATCACGTCCACGATGAGCCCCTCGCCCTCGCGGACGCGCGGCCCGCCGTCCGGCGTGCCACCGCACCCGGCGTCGCAGTCCCGCTTCACCCGCATGTCGGGCCCGTCCAGCAGATGCCCGCGGTCCGCCCGGACCCGGCCCTCGCGCAGCGGGGGAGGGCCACACCGGCGTGGATGCGGCTGAACTCGCCCGGCACCCCCACCACGCACCCGCACCCGCCCGCCGCTGGTCTCGACGCCCCCTTGCCGGGCACGTCGCTCGCGGGTTCTCCGAGGGCGTCAGTGGGTCATGAAAGACGTGACGGGCAGCGCTCGGGCGACGATGCGGACGTCGCCGAGGCGTCCGTGCAGGATCTGGTCGATCTTCCCGGCGTACTCGTAGCCGCCGAGCAGCCACGGCAGGCCGACCGAGGTGATGCCGACCGCCTCGGCCTTCGGGTTGCGGACGACCGGGCAGCCCTCGACGTACAGGGTGGTGTGCTTGCCGTCGCTGACGACCGCGAGGTGCCACCAGGTCTCCAGGGGCGTCTCCTGGCCCCAGTTGGTGGCGATGCCCTCCTGGTTGAGCGGACGCATCGCCCACTGCGGCTCGCGGTCGTCGGACAGGGAGAGGGTGGCGAGCGGCTCGTCGGGGTCGTCGGCGGTCTTGCCGGCCGCGCCGCCCGTACCGGTGCGGCTGACGATCCCGGACCAGGCGTTGTGGTCCGGATCCCAGTCGGCGGGCAGCCAGTAGAAGGCCTCGATGGTGTAACCGTTCCCGAACGTCGCCGAGTTGAGCGGGGCGGAGTCGACGGTGCGCAGATACGCGCCGCGCAGCGGGGACTTGTAGCCCTGGAACTCCACGCTGCCGTGGCCGGGCTGGTCGGGGTGGTGGTCCGCCGACCAGCCGAGCGTGCCGCCGCCCACCGGGACCACGGTGAGGTCGTTGCCCCGGCCGGAGAGGTCGCGGACGGTGCCGGAAACGGGCGACTCGAAGCGCCAGTAGGCCACTGTTCCCGGTATCAGCATCTTCGACGCGGGCCGCGCCGGGCGGGCCGGCACCGGATCGAAGCCCGAGAAGCGGGCGGCGAAGTCGATCTCGACGGAGAAGCGGTCCGCGTCGCCGCTGAGCTCGATCTCCTGCCGCTCCAGCTCGTTGAGCCCCTTCCCCGCCCGGCCGAGGATCCACGGCGAGACCGTTTCCACGTCGATGACGTTCCGGTCCAGGTCGAAGTGGTAGAGGCGGATCATCGCCGCGCCGCCGAAGTAGCGGTTCTGGTAGTTCGTGAGGTGCAGGTGCACCTCGTTGCCGGCCGCGTTCTTGCGGGTCGCGCGGCCCGCGGGCCAGTAGTGGCCGTTCAGGGTCAGGAAGATCTGGTCGTGGTCCTCGATCAACCGGTCCCACAGCTGCTGCCCGTGGACCGACAACTCATCGTCCCCGGCGACCAGTTCGTGCGTGGTGAGAACGACCGGCGTCCTGGGATGCCGGGCGAGTACGTCCCTCGCCCAGGCGTACCCCTTCGCCGACAGCCGCCAGTCCAGGGCGAGGACCAGCCACTCGCGGCCGCCGGCCTCGAACAGGTGGTAGGTGTTGTATCCGTCGGGAGAGGCGCCCCCGAACGTCGGCTTGTCCCCGAAGCGCCGCGGCCCGAAGGTGTCCAGGTACGGCGTCGAGCCGCGCTGGTCGTCCGTCGACGACCCGACGTCGTGGTTGCCGGCCAGCACGCTGTAGCCGACGCCCCGGCGGTCGAGGATCCCGAACGCCTCGCCGACCGCCGCGAACTCGTCCTCGGCGCCGTTCTGGGTGAGGTCGCCGAGATGGGTCAGGAAGACGATGTTGTCGTCCTCGCCGTGCTCCAGGAGATAGCGCAACGACGCTTCGAGCGGCGCCGGATGGATGCTGGGGCCGTCGAACAGGTACTGCGTGTCCGGCATCACCGCCAGCGTGAACCGGCGGCTGTTCGTGTCCGGCAGACGGCCGCCCGGCCCGGCCGCCTCGGCGACGGCCGGGAGGCCGACCCCGGCCGTGGCGGCGGCGCCGAGCAGTGCTGCGGCCCTGAGGAAACCGCGTCGTCCGGCACCGGCCGGCACGGCCTCGCCCTGGTCGTGGTCGTGCGACGTACACATGTGCGCTCCAGGAGGGTGATGTGACGGCGAGAGGCCGGGGGAACCGATGAGGAGGGGGGCTGCTACGGAACGCGGAGGAGAGGGACGGGACGGCGCGTGACACCGCGCGGTTCCGGGTCGCCGGGCGGCCGGCCCAGGGGGAGCCCCGGCGCCGCCGTCGGCAGCGGATGCTCCAGCGGGTCGTCGTCCACCTGCACGGGTGGCCCCGCCGAGGGCGGCACCGCCCGGTCCCGGACCGCCGCCCGCAGGCGGATCCGCGGTGCGCACACCTCGGTACCGCTCGGCGCCGACGGCCCGTCCCCGGCCGTCACCACCCGCAGCGTCAGCCACGCCGCACCGCCGTCCTCCGGCAGGGCGAAGGGCAGTGGTACGGCCGCGGTCTCGCCCGGCCGCAGATCGGGCAGCTCGGCCGGAGCGGTCAGGGTCCGGCCGCCGGCCGGTGTCAACTCCCAGGTCGCCACCAGCCCGGCAAGGCCGGGGAAACGCCGGTGGTTGGCGACGACGATCCCCTCGTGCCGGTAGCAGCGGATCCGGACCGGCGGCGCGCCCTCCCGGCGGTGGTGCGGGTCCGGCTCGGGGATGCGGTCGCCGAGGTCAGCGCCGTACGCCCAGGGGCGGCCGGGTGCGCCGGCACCATTGTCGTACGGCCCGGCACCGATGCGCCCGGCCGGTCTTCCCTCGCTCACGCGCCGCAGGATCGCGTGGTTCCCGAACCCCCGGATGAAGCCGCCCTGAAGACCCGGCGTGGAGTCGATGGCCGCCCAGTGGTCCGCACACGTGCCGCGGGCCGTTGAGCGGCCCTAACCGGTCGGCCGGATCACGAAAAGGGGGAAGGCGCGTCGCTCGGGCCGGGCGCCGATCTCGTCGAGCGCGGCGCGGATCTCGTGCAGGTGACCGGTGGTCATCTGCAGCGGGGGCTCGTCGGGCTGGTAGGTGGTGCGGACCGGGTAGTCCACGCCCGGTTCGGTGGTCATCTCGATGTGGCAGCCCAGGACGTGGGTGACCGGTCGGCTTTCGGAGAACTCGATCAGGCGGTCGATGGTCCGCGCGTAGGCGGACCAGTCCTGGACGTAGAGCCGGCCGGGGTAGACCGTGTCGCCGGTGAGCAGGAACCCGGTCCACGGGTCGTAGAACGTGACCGCCGCCTCGTGGTGCCCCGGGGTGGCGAGGCACTCGAGCACGCGGCCGCCCAGATCGACCCGTGCCACCGAGGTGGGGTCCGCGTCGAATCCGAAATACTCCCAGGCGGTGGCCAGGTCCGCGCCGACCACCGTGGTGTCCGGGCGGTCGGCGAACTGGCCGTCCCCCGCGATGTGGTCGCCGTGGGCGTGGGTGTGCAGCACCAGCAGGTGATACCCCGGCCGGGGGTTTCGGGTGAGCCGGCCTTCGACGAGCTCGTCGACCACCCGGCGCAGGGGGAAGAACTCGGCGGAAGCGGTGGCGCCGGTGTCCAGCAGCACCGCCCGGTCGTTTCCGAACAGCAGGAACAGGAACGGCGCCTCGTAGTGGATCGCCATGTTCTGCCGCAGGATGAACGTGTGCTCGTCGTACGCGTGGACCTGGATGTCCGGGTCGGTGTTGTGCTTGGCCGACGGCGAGCCGTGGATCCAGCGGACGTCCAGGCCGCGAGACCGGGGAACCCGGCCGGCGAAATCGATGGGGGTCCTGCCTGAGTCCATGACGCCTCCTCGGGTGCGTCGTCTTGGCAGGCCGGGTACGGCGCACATCTCGTCCGGGGCAGGCACCTACAGGCCTCCGCCGCGACGCTACCACGGCGCCGGCCGGCTGCACTTCGGGGTGGGGGACCAGCCCCTCGTGGCCCCGGCCCACCTTCCCCTGTCGGGCATCGGCACCTCCGCGCGCCGGGCCGCCCGCCGGTCCGCGGTCATCACCGGCAGACTCGTGGGGTGGACGCTGCCGGGCCGCCGGGTACGGGCACGGCGCAGGTCTGCGGGGCCGAGGTGGCCGTGGCGGGAGTTCGGGGAAGGGTGCAGAGGTGAAGCTGACGATTCTGGGTGGCGGCGGGTTCCGGGTGCCGCTCGTGTACGGTGCCCTGCTGGCCGACCACGCCGAAGGGCGGGTCACCGAGGTCGTCCTGCACGACCTGGACGAGCGTCGACTGTATGCAGTGCGCCGCGTTCTGGACGAGCAGGCCGCCGGCATCCCCGACGCGCCCCGGGTGACCGCCACCACCGGCCTGGACGAGGCGCTCGCCGGCGCGGACTTCGTCTTCTCCGCGATCCGCGTCGGCGGCCTGGAGGGCAGGGCGAACGACGAGCGGGTGGCGCTCGCCGAGGGCGTGCTCGGGCAGGAGACCGTCGGCGCGGGCGGCATCGCCTACGGCCTGCGGACCGTGCCCGTCGCCGTCGACATCGCCCGGCGCGTGGCCCGCCTCGCCCCCGAGGCCTGGGTCATCAACTTCACCAATCCGGCCGGCCTGGTCACCGAGGCCATGTCCCGGCACCTGGGCGACCGCGTCGTCGGCATCTGCGACTCGCCCGTCGGCCTCGGCCGCCGTATCGCCCGTGTCCTCGGCGCGGACCCGAGGGAGGCCTTCGTCGACTACGTCGGCCTCAACCACCTCGGCTGGGTGCGCGGTCTGCGCGTCGCCGGACGCGACGAACTCCCGCGCCTGCTCGCCGACCCCGCCCTGCTGGGCTCCTTCGAGGAGGGCAGGCTGTTCGGCGTCGACTGGCTGCAGTCGCTCGGCGCGATCCCCAACGAGTATCTGCACTACTACTACTTCAACCGGGAAGCCGTACGCGCCTACCAGCGGGCCGAGCAGACCCGCGGCGCCTTCCTGCGCGACCAGCAGGCCCGGTTCTACACGGAGGCCCTGCGCACGGACCGGTCCGCGCTGGACGTGTGGGACCGCACCCGCGCCGAGCGCGAGGCCACCTACATGGCCGAGAACCGCGAGAGCGCCGGCGCGGGTGAGCGGGAGGCCGAGGACCTGTCCGGCGGTTACGAGAAGGTCGCGCTCGCCCTGATGCGGGCCATCGCCCGCGACGAGCGGACCACGCTGATCCTCAACGTGCGCAACGGCGACTCGCTGTCCGTGCTCGACAAGGACGCCGTGATCGAGGTCCCCTGCCGGGTCGACGCGGGCGGCGCCCGCCCGGTCGCCGTCGCCCCGCTGCCCGATCACGCCACGGGGCTGGTCTGCTCGGTCAAGGCCGTCGAGCGGGAGGTGCTCGCCGCCGCCGAGTCCGGTTCCCTGCGGGCGGCGGTGAAGGCGTTCGCGCTGCATCCGCTGGTCGACTCGGTCAACGTGGCCCGCAGGCTGGTCGAGGGCTACCGCGAGGTCCATCCTGGCCTGGCGTACCTTGAGTGAGCAGACTGAGTAAGCGCTTTCCATCCTTTGCTCGCCTCTCCCTCTGGAGACCTCCATGCACGACGAACGCCGCCGGATCGAGGATCGCGTCGAACGCCTCCACCACCAGCGCATCAAGCCCGCGATCTACGCGGCGCGGGTTCCCCTGGAGGTGACGGCCTGGCAGGCGCCCGGTGAACCGGTCTCCTTCGAGGAGGCCGCGGCCGCCGCGTACACGCCGTTCGAGACGGACACCGCCTGGGGGCCGCCCTGGGGGACGACCTGGTTCCGGATGCGTGGCCGGGTACCCGCCGAGTGGGCCGGCCTGCGGGTGGAGTCGGTCATCGACCTCGGCTTCGTCGGTGACTGGCCCGGCAACCAGGCCGAGGCGCTCGTCCACCACACCGACGGCACCCCGCTGAAGGCGGTCAACCCCCTCAACCAGTACGTGCCGGTCGCCCACCCGGCGGCGGGCGGCGAGGTGGTCGAGTACCTGGTGGAGGCGGCCTCCAACCCGGACATCCTCGCGAACGGCTTCGCCGGACCGACCCCGCTCGGTGACATCCGGACGGCAGGCGACCGTCCACTGTACACATTCCGCCGCGCCGACCTCGCCGTGCTCGACGAACAGGTCTGGCACCTCGACCTCGACCTGCAGGTGCTGCGCGAACTGATGGTGGAACTCGGCGAGCACGACCCGCGCCGGCACGAGATCCTGCACGCCCTCGACCGCGCCATGGACCTGCTCGACCTGGACGACATCGCCGCCTCGGCCCCCGCCGTACGGGAGTCCCTGCGCCCGGCGCTCGCCAGGCCCGCGCACGCCAGCGCCCACATCGTCTCCGGTGTCGGCCACGCGCACATCGACACCGCCTGGCTGTGGCCGATCCGTGAGACCAAGCGCAAGACGTCCCGGACCTTCGCCAACGTCACCGCGCTCGCCGACGAGTACGAGGAGTTCGTCTTCGCCTGCTCACAGGCCCAGCAGTACGAGTGGGTGCGCGACCACTACCCGCACGTGTGGGAGCGGATCAAGAAGTCGGTGGCGAAGGGCCAGTGGGCGCCCGTCGGCGGGATGTGGGTGGAGGCCGACGGCAACCTGCCCGGGGGTGAAGCCCTGGCCCGCCAGCTGGTGCACGGCAAACGGTTCTTCATGGACCACTTCGGCATCGAGACCAAGGGCGTCTGGCTGCCGGACTCCTTCGGCTACACCGCGGCCTACCCGCAGCTGGCCAGGCTCGCCGGCAACGAGTGGTTCCTCACCCAGAAGATCTCCTGGAACCAGACCAACACCTTCCCGCACCACACCTTCTGGTGGGAGGGGATCGACGGCACCCGCATCTTCACCCACTTCCCGCCCATCGACACCTACAACGCCCGCTTCAGCGGCGCGGAGATGGCCCGGGCGGTGCGCAACTACGCCGAGAAGGGCGGCGCCACCCGTTCCCTCGCCCCGTTCGGCTGGGGCGACGGCGGCGGCGGACCCACCCGCGAGATCATGGAGCGCGCCCGCCGCCTGAAGGACCTGGACGGCTCTGCCAGGGTCGAGATCGAACACCCCGACGCCTTCTTCGCCAAGGCCCGCGAGGAGTACCCGGACGCCCCGGTCTGGGCGGGCGAGCTGTACCTGGAGCTGCACCGTGCCACGTACACCACCCAGGCCCGCACCAAACAGGGCAACCGGCGCTCGGAACACCTGCTGCGCGAGGCCGAGCTGTGGGCCACCACGGCCGCCCTGCACGCCCCGGACTACGCCTACCCGTACGACAGGCTCGACCGCCTGTGGAAGACGGTCCTGCTGCACCAGTTCCACGACATCCTGCCCGGTTCCTCCATCGCGTGGGTGCACCGCGAGGCCGAGGCCGAACACACCCGCGTGGCCGGGGAGTTGACGGCGCTCACGCGTGAGGCGATCGCCGCCCTGGGGACCGGCGGGCCCCGGGTGTTCAACGCCGGCCCGCGAGACCGCGCCGAGGTGGTCCGCACCCCCGAGGGCGCACCGATGTACGTGAGGGTGCCCGCGAACGGCTCCGCACCCCTCATGCCCGCCGAACCCCCGCACCCGGTCACGGTGCAGGGGCACACGCTGGACAACGGGATCGTCCGGGTACAGGTGGCCGAAGACGGAACTCTGTCGTCTGTATGCGATCTGCGGGCCGACCGCGAAGTCCTCGCCGGCCGGGGCAATCTGCTCCGCCTCCACACCGACCTGCCCAACTGCTGGGACGCCTGGGACATCGACAAGCACTACAAGAACCGCTACACCGACCTGCTGGAGCCCGACTCGGTCACGGTGGTCGAGGAGGACCCCCTGGTGGGCGCGATCCGGGTGGTCCGCTCCTTCGGCAAGGGATCCCGCATCACCCAGACGATCACCGTCCGCGCCGGGAGCGCCCGCATCGACGTCGAGACGGACATCGACTGGCACGAGACGGAGAAGATCCTCAAAGCGGGCTTCCCCGTCGATCTGCGCGCCCCGCACTCCTCGGCCGAGATCCAGTTCGGTCACGTCCAGCGGCCCACGCACACCAACACCAGCTGGGAGGCGGCCCGTTTCGAGGTCTCCGGCCATCGCTGGGTGCACATCGCCGAAGCCGGTTACGGGGTCGCCGTCGTCAACGACTCCACCTACGGCCACGACGTCTCCCGTACCGTGCGCGAGGACGGGGGTACGACGACCACGGTCCGCCTCAGCCTGGTCCGCGCCCCGCGCGTCCCCGACCCCGAGGCCGACCAGGGCCGGCACCGCTTCACCTACGCCCTGCTGCCCGGCGCGACCGTCGAGGACGCGGTCGCCGAGGGCTACGCCCTCAACCTGCCGCTGCGGGTGGCCGATTCGGCCGGAGCGCCCGAGCCGGTCGTCTCCACCGAGGGCGAGGGCGTGACCGTGGAGGCGGTCAAGCTGGCCGACGACGGCTCCGGGGACGTGGTGGTCCGGCTGTACGAGTCCCGGGGCGGCCGGGCCACCGGCGTGCTGCGCACCGGGTTCCCGTCGGCCGGAGCCGAGGTCACCGACCTGCTGGAGCGACCGCTGGCCGACGCGGAGACGGGCCCCGACGGCTCGGTCCCGCTCGCGCTGCGGCCCTTCCAGGTCCTGACCCTGCGTCTGCGGCGGGCCGGGGCGAGCCGGTCGTAGGCCGTGCGATCCAGGCTCACGGGTTCCGGCTCCGGACGGGGGCATCGCGCCCCCGACCCACCGGGCCGGCCGGTCGCCCCCCGTGACCGCGACCGGCCGGCCCGTTCCCCCGTGGGCCCCCGTTCCCCCGTGGCCCCGTTCCCCCGTGGCCCCGTTCCCCCGTGGATCCCCCGTCGTTCCCCCGTGGGTTTTCCCGTTGCTGTCATGGAGAGCCGCGAGGCCGCGCTCTGATACACCCCTGCCGGAAAAAAATGTCCCCCGGTCCTGAGGACCGGGGGACACCGAGGGCGCGCTCAGCCGGTGAACCCGGCCGTGATCGAGGTGAACTGCCAGTTGTTCTGGCTGATGCCGGAGCAGTTGCTCACCACGCCGCCGCCCGGGCACGGCCGGTCACGGTTGACCGACCAGAAGGCGAGCCGCGCGATGTGGTGGGAGTTCGCCCAGTCACGGATCTGGGTCCAGATCGCCGGGGTGGTCGTCTCCTGCTGGTCGGACAGCCCGTTCATACCCGAGATGCCGATGTGCGCGTAGGCGGTCGCGTCGTCCCAGCCGAAGGTCGACTTCAGCTTGTTCTTCAGGCCCTCCGCGGCGTTCACGGTGTTGCCGTACATGTCCGAGCCGCCGCCGAAGTCGAACGGCATGACGGTGAACACGTCGATGTTCGCGCCGAGCGACTGTGCCTGCTCGATCAGCCGGTTCCCGTAGTACGTCGGCCCGGTGGTCGAGGTGCCGAAGGTGACGATCGTCTTCAGGCCGGGGTTGTTCGCCTTGACCGTCTTCAGTGCGGTGAGGATCTTCGCCTGCACGGCCTCGTTCTCGAACTCGTCCGTGTTCTCGATGTCCATGTCGACGGCCTTCAGACCGTAGGCGTCGATCACCTTCTGGATGGCGCCGGCGAGCGCGGCCGCGGACGAGCAGTTGGCGCCGAGCTTGCTGCCCTGCCAGCCGCCGAAGGACGGGACGATGTCACCGCCGGCGGACCGGACAGCGTTGATCGCGCTCTGGTCGGCGCCGCCGGTGAGCGGCCGGCTGCCGTCCCAGGCCGGGGTGCAGCCGCCGGAGTCCAGCACGAACGCCATGGTGAACCACTTGGCACCGGTCGCGCTCATCACCGTCGTCGGGCTCGGCGGGTCGCCCCAGCCCTCGTACAGATACGGCGCGGCCTGCTTGAAGCCGGTGCCGCCGCCGCTGCCCGCGTCCGTGGTCACGGAGACGGCGTTGGAGGCGGCCGAGACGTTCCCGGCCGCGTCGTGCGCCTTGACCGTGAAGGTGTACGACGTGCTCGGCGACAGCCCGCTGACCGTGGCGGACGTGCCGGAGACGGTCAGCACCTGGTTCGCGCCGCTGTAGATGTCGTAACCGGTGACGCCCACGTTGTCGGTGGCGGCGTTCCACGACAGCGACACGCTCGACGACGTCTTGCCGGTCGAGGTCAGCCCCGTCGGCGCGCTCGGCGCCTGGGTGTCACCGCCGCCCCCGCCGCCGCCCGGGCCGTCCAGGCCGATGTCGTCGGCCCAGTAGGTGCCCTGGGCGTACCAGCCGTGGACGTAGATGGTGGCGCTGGTCTGTGAGGCGCCGGTGGTGAAGGAGACGCTCAACTGGCTGTACGCCGTCGGCGACGTCGTCCAGGTCGAGGCGCCGCCGTTCACGCCCAGGTACACGTAACTGCCGCGTACCCAGCCGCTGAGGGTGTACGTCGTGTTCGGCTGCACGGCGACCGTCTGGCTGCACTGCGCGTTGTCGCTGTCGGTCACCGCGCCCTGCAGCGCCTTGGTGCCGCTGTGCACGGGGGAGGAGACGACCGAACCGAGATTGCCGGTGCAGGTCCAGGGGGAGAGGCCGCCGGACTCGAAGCCGGGATTGGTGAGGATGTTGGCCGCCTGAGCGGTACCCGGAAGGGCGATGGCCCCGCCGACCGCCAGGGCGACGGAACCGAGGAGAGCGAGAAGCCGACGTCTGTGACGTCCGAGTGGATTGCGCACGCGATCTCCCTGTGGGGATGGGGTGTTCGGGAGTGCACGGGTGTGCGGAGGTGCGCCAACGAATTTGGTATGGACCAATCCGGCTGTCAAGGGATGTGGCCGGATTGGTCCATACCGGTGGGTGTCAAGTGCCTAGATGTGCTGACTGGACAGGTTGGTGACGCGGCTGGCTGGTGTTTGGCCGCCGATGCCGGTGTGGGGTCGGTGGTAGTTGTACCAGTCCAGCCAGTCG
>NZ_JBIATN010000026.1:0-144188 GCF_042891825.1 Streptomyces sp. NPDC001852 | reverse complement strand
CCGCTACGAGCGCAATGCCGAGCACTTCCTGGCCTTCACCAGCATCGCCTGCACCCTCATCTGCTACCGCAGACTCACCAAATGAGATGACCTCTAAGGCCACACGACCTCGCCGTCTCGGACCACCAAGGGATCGAACTGGTCCGACTCGTAGAACCTGGTCCAGCCCAGGCGGACCGTTCCGGTGGAAGCGCGGTGCCGGTCATCCGCTTTCGTGGCCAGCCAGCTGAGCAGTTCACCCGTGCGGTCGAATTCGTCGGGATGGATCTCCTGCCGAACCGTCAGGACCCATGTGTGGCCGTCTTCGGCGCGTTGCAGTACCGAGACGAGCGCTCCGTCGATCTTCCATGCCTCAGCGTGCCGGCTCAACAGAGGCACCGGGTCGTCCACCATGACGGGTTCGCCGTGATCGTTCTCCTCCACGACCGGGAACGCGGGCACGATGCGGAGACTCTCCGGCTTGGGGCCCAGCCCAAGATGCCACTGAAGCTCGGCGAGCTCCTCGTCCGAGAGAGCCCCGCGCAGGTTCAGAGCGATGGAGAGTTCGTAGATGTCTGCCATAGCGGCAAGCTATCGCCCCGGTACGACAATTCCGCTGCGCGGGGAGCAGCCACGACAACCCGGACCCAACTTGCCCGACCGCATAAAGGAGTTCTGCTAGAAGCCGTGCAGGCTGCGACGAACAGGCTCCCTGAACAGAAGCAGACCATCACATAAGTCTCCCTGATGAACGGGCAGTCCCGGAGGAGCACGCGATGGCCCTGTCCCAGCCCGACGCCTCGGTCGTCCTCAGCAGGAACCGTCGGCCGTTACGCATACCCATTGCCGCAGCTGCTGCGGGGCGACATGCCGGCCACCTGGCTGGCCTCGACGTTCTGCGGCCTGGCCGAGACCGCGTGGGAGCTGACCCTCGAAGGTCACTGGGCGCACGTCAGGGCCCTGATTTCAGCAACGCGATCCTGCTGCACGGCGCGTCTGCCTGATCCTTGCTCGGCATGGCCTGGTTCCAGGCCGTGACCGAGTGGGCCGTGAGCTCGGCAGTGCGCCGGTCCGCGCATGCTCGCCGCGACCCGCCGGGCTGCCGTGGTGGCGATCGCACCGTCGAGCTCGCGCCGCAAGCTGCCCCGGGTTCTTATGAGGTGCTGATGCAAGGGGAGGCGTGTGTGGGGCGGGACATGGTCCTCAGCGACCGGTACGAGCTGGTCGAGAAGCTCGGGCAGGGTGGCATGGGAACGGTCCACCGAGGGGTGGACCGGCAGTTGCGCCGCACCGTCGCGGTCAAGCTGCTCTCCTCGGAGTTGGCCCACGATCCGCAGTCGCGAGCCCGCTTCCGGCGGGAGGCGCACGCGGCCGCCGCGCTGAACCATCCAGCGGTGGCCACCATCCACGACGTCGGCGAGGAGCCGCACCCGGACGGCCCGCGGCCCTACCTGGTCATGGAGTACGTGCAAGGCGCCACCCTCGCCGAGGCCCTGCGCGGCGGCCCGCTTCCCGTCGCCGACGCCGTCAACACGGCCTGCGCGGTGCTGGACGCACTGCGCCACAGCCACGAACGCGGCATCGTGCACAGGGACATCAAGCCCTCGAACATCATGCTCACCGGACCCGACACCGTGAAGGTCCTCGACTTCGGTATCGCCAAGGCGTTCACCGAGGCCGCCACGCGTATCACGGGCAGCGGTGCGGCCATAGGCACCCCCGCCTACCTCTCGCCCGAGCAGATCAGCGGCGCGGAGATCGACCACCGCGCCGACCTGTACGCGATGGGCTGTCTGCTGCACGAACTCCTCACCGGGCAGACCCCGTTCCGCGGCGATTCGCCGTTCGCCGTCATGCACCAGCACCTGTACGCCGAACCCGAACCGGTCACCCGGATCCGGCCGCAGATACCGCCGGCGGTGGAGTCGGTGATCCTGCGCGCGCTGCGCAAGCACCCGGCGGACCGCTTCGCCGACGCCGGACAGATGCGCGCAGCCCTCGCCGACGCCCTGACACAGGCCTCCATGCAGACAGCCCAGGCCACCCCGCCCCCGCCCCTGGGAACACCGTCCGGCGGCCGAACCGCTCCCCGGGACAAGTTCCGTATCTCACTGCGCCCTTCCAGCGACGCCGCTCTGGCCCTGCTCGGATGCCTGCTGTCGCTGCTGTGCGCACGCGGTCACCTGGTCGACACCGATCACTTCGGACGGGTCGCCATCGTGGCCGCCGCGCTGGGGATGGTGGCGCTGCCGTGGTCGGCACGCCTGTCGTGCGCGGTGGGCTGGGCTCCGGTGGCCGAGGCCGTGGCGGTCAACTCCGAACTGCGACGCGCCGACATCGGCTGGGGCCACTCGTACGTCGCCATCGCCACCCTGCTGGCGCTGACCGCCGCCTGCTGCCTCGTCGGCGCGGTACGCAGCCAGGAGCGCGGCGCCGGCTCACTGGTCGCCTTCTGGTTCACCGCCGCCGCATCGATCTGGTACTTCCTCGACGACCTGCGCAAGCTCTTCGTCTTCTACCTGCTCCTGTCACTGGTGACTCTTGCCACCCTGTCCTGGGAGACCATCGAACTCCTGCGGCGCCGGACCCGTGAGAGGCGGGCTGCGGCGGAAGGACCGTCCGCGGGTGTGACACCCCCTGGCCGCCCACTCAGGATCACGTCGACTCGAAACCCTTGACCCGGGCCACGGCTGGCCCCGCTTCACCCCCGACAACCGCCACACGATGCCGCCAGGCCCTTGCCGGGTGACGGAAACGCGTTCCAGATCAGGGGGAGCCCCAGTCAGCCCACGGGCGCTGTCCGGGCCGGCCACTTCACCGTCATGACCCGTGGGTTGCCGTTCGGCTGCAGCCTGAGGATGGGCATCGCCTTGTCGACGGGATTGCTACCGGTGTGGCTGGTCTGGTAGTTCGCGGTGAATTGGATGGGTCCGCCGGCCCCGAGTACCTTGTGGACGCCCTGGAGCACACCCAGTTCGTTCGCCACCGCGTCCGGGCGGGGCTGGCGCTGCTCGGCCAGGCGGATCGCGGTGATGGCGGTGAGCGTGGCGTCGTAGGCCATCATCGTGTTGCCGTCGCCGAGGTCGGCGGTGGATGTCGCGTGGAACAGCGGCCCGTACTGCTTGATGAACGTGTCGTAGCCGCGTGCGCCGTCCGCCTCGGCCTGCCTGGCGGAGGCGTCGTGCGCGGCGGTCCACTCGTCGGGATGGGCGACGCCCGCGTAGTCCACGGTCACATGGCCCTTCAGGTCCTGGCGCAACTGCGCGGTGTTCGGCAGGTTCGTCACGTCGTCGCCGCTGACGATCCGGATCGGCTTGTCCATGCAGGTGTTGGACAGGGCGTGCAGGAGGACGCCCAGGTCCTGCCCGCGCCCGGCGAAGAGCACCACGGCCGGCTGCTGGGTGCAGATGTCGCCGGTCATCTGGCTGATCCGGGTCTCGACCTCGGCCTCCTGCTGAGCGCGGTCCGCCTTGTCGGTGGCGTTGTCGCGGCCGGTGGTGTCGTACGGTTCCACGCCCACGATCCGGTGGCCGGGGAACGCGTCGAACTTCTTGAAGCCGCTCACCAGTGTGGCGTCGTAGGAGTCCCCGGCGTTGCCGTCCTCGACCAGGATCGCCCGGGTGTAGTCGCCCCGGACGTAGGACAGTGCGGCGGACATGTTGTCCTGGTTGCTGGGGGAGACCCGGACGAAGTTCTTGATGTTGTCGTAGGTGTCGGAGGTGATGGTGGCCCCGAACACCGGGATGTGGTGGGCGGTCAGGTCGCTCACGGCCTGCTGGGTGGTGCGCAGGCTCAGGCCCAGGCCGGTCACGGCCGCTATGTGCTGGTCGGTGGCGCGCTCGATGGCGGGCGTCGCGGTCTGCCACTGGTTGGCCTGGTAGCCGTCGTTGCCGGTGAGCAGCTGGATGTAAGGGGCGATGCCCTCGACGTTGCTGCGGTTGGCGTAGTGCTGGGCGGTGTAGGCGCCCCTGACCTGCTCGACGGCGTTCGTCATCGACAGAATGCTGCCCTTGTCCGCGGAGATCGGCAGGAGCAGTAACACGCTCACGTAGTCGTCCGGGTGCTGCGCGACCACCTGGCGGTTCTCGGCGCGGACGGCCTGCTCGACCGCGGCGAGCTGGGGTGCGTAGACGAAGGAGCCGTCGGTGAAGCCGACGCATTCGTGGTTGGCGCCCTGGTGGACGACATCGGTGGCGCCCTCGCGCATGCACGGCGAGGGGCCGCTGCTGCGCAGGGCGATGGGGACGATGACGGCGGCGGCCACCACGACCACCGCCGAGAAGACGGCGAGGATCTTGTAGGCCCTCTTCCTGCGGGGCAACTGGTTGTCCCACCACACCCGCACCTCGTGCGCGACGTTCGGCACAGTCCGCTCAGCCCTTCCACTCGTTCTCGATGCGGCGGTACTTCCCGGCCTCCGTGAACAGCACCTCGTTGTCGGGGACGTACTCCGCCAGCCGCTCGTACTCGTTGGCGATCGACTGGGCCAGCCGTCGCGCCGGGTCGAAGTAGCGGTCGTGGAACAGCCAGCGGGAGATGGCCAGTCGGGTGACGGACTGCCGGCGGTCGCCGGACTCGGCCACGCCGGCGAGCGTGGTGACGAAGGAACGTGGGTCGCCCGTCGTCCGTACCCGGTTGGGGGCCTCGGTCACCGCGCCCAGTACGGTCAGCCAGTCCTCGGTGGCCGCGGCGCGGTCAAGTTCCCGTTCCAGGTGGCCGATGACGGTGGTCATCGGTTCGCGGTGAGAGGGCTCGACCAGCGCGAGGGTGTGGTGGTGGCGCAGGGACGCGTCCTGGGGGCGTGAGTAGTGCGCCGCGTAGGCGGTGTGCGTATCGCGCCACACCTCGGGCTTACGGGCCAGCCAGCGCCGCAGCAGCAGCGCGATCAGGGGGTGCAGGCGCCCGGCAGCCCCGTCGGCCGTCTCATCCAGCCACAGGCCCGAGGTGAGGCGGAGCTGGGCGGCGTTGGCGTTGGCGGTCCAGCCCAGGAAGTGGAAGACGGCGGTGCAGGCGCCGCGGCGCAGGCCGGGAGTTGCGGCGAGGACCGCCATCGCGTCCAGGTCCGGGTTCGCCTCCGGATCGATCCGGCCGTCCGGGAGGACGGCGAGGTCCTGGGGGAGGGTACGTTTGAGCAGGTAGTCCTCGACGGTGGTGTCGGTGCCGTCGTCGGGCGGCCAGCGGGAAGGCCAGTTGTGCCGGGGCGGCAGCGGCTCGGTCAGCAGGGTGCGCGGGCCGTAGGCGGCGGGAGCGTCCCGGAGCAGGTCGGCGAGCCGGTCCACGGCCTCCGGGTGCCCGCCGGTCAGGTCATGCAGGAAGTCCGCGTCCCGGTAGTCCGAGCCGAGCACACTGCTGGAGCACATCGGGACGACGTCGTCGCTCTTGGCGAGGTCGGTGAGCCGGATCGGTATCCACCAACGCGGCGCAGTGTTCTCCCCGCGGTCGAGGGACAGTTGCCGCGCGTCATCGGACGCGACCGGCACGCCCATCCGCGCGGCGTGCACCGGGCTGTGCCGCACCGCCACGACCAGTACGGCATCGGGCTCGGCCCGCTCGCTGTGGCTCTCGCGGCGGCACTCGGTGAGCAGGTCGAGGAAGAGGTCACCCTTGACGCTGTCGGCATTGTCCAGCAGCAGTAGCGCATTGCGCAGCCGATCGTGGCGCTGGAAGGCCGCCCGCGTGTCGGCCAGCAGCGCAGCGCACAGCATCTTCCCCACGGCGCGGGCCGAGCCGTCGGTGTGCTGCTGGTGCAGCCGCCGCTGCTCCCACAGCCGGTCGTATCCGCTGCTGCCGTCGGGCGGGCCGTAATCCGCCAGCCACCGCAGCACGTCCTTGTTCCTGCGCCGGCTGACGGCGGACTGCAACGCCCCCAGCAACTCGGCCAGCGTCTCGGTGAACACCTGCTGGTCCGGCGGCAGCATGGGCGCCGCCCGGTGCGCCCAGTCCCGCAGCGCCGTACGCACGGCGGCGTCCTGCGGCCTTGCCTGTAAGTACGCTTCGAAGCCCTCGCGGCCACTCCCGTCGTCGTCGAAGCTCAGCGCCTTGAAGATCATGCTGGTCCGCGGAAAGTCGATCCTGGGGATTCCGCTGATCCTGCGGCGCCACCCTTGGACGGCCGCCAGGACGATGTCCTCGACGCTCTGTGCGTCCGCGACGTCGAGCCGGACGCTCAGGCTCTTCTCGAAGAATTCCGTCCACAGCTTGTCCAGCACGGTCGTCCCGCCGCCGCCCAGCGGCCCGGCCAGCACCACCACCGGCAGCGGTCTCCGCGGCACCCCGCCCCTGTCCAACTCATCCCGCACCAGCCCCACGACCTGCTCCCGGCCGCGTGTCACGGCCTTACGGGTCCAGCCGTGTGCTACGCCATCGGTCACCGCTCCCTGTCCCCCTACCGGCTCGCGGGCGCACCTGTCACTCAAGGGTCCTTCCCCTCGTACGCCTCCCTGGCACACCGCCGGAACCGCGATATTAGACCGGGAGGTGTGGGACCCGTCCCGGAAACACCGGATTTGGAGACTTTCGGAGGGTGGGGCGTTCCTGCAGCGCCCGGTCGGTCGGGCGGCGCAAGGAGGGGTCGGCGATGGAACCGGCGACCATGCGACCACGTACGGGCCCGAGCGCGGGCGGCCGGTGGCCGGGCATCCAGCGGGGTCGTCAACTCGGTGTGGAGAGGCGGTGGTTGATGTGGGGTCGTGATTGACGGTGGGGCAGGCAGAGCGAGGTATCCCGGGAACGGGCGCCTCGGTCGGGGGCGGTGTCGCCGAGCGGTGGAGGTAGGAACGTGGGCAGACGGGAGTCGCCGGTCCCGGACGGTCCCCTGCACGACTTCGCTCGAGGGCCGCCTGATCTGCGGGCCGCGGCCGGGGCACCCGACGCACCGGGAACCGGGCAGGCGGGCGCGGTACTCGCCGTCGGCGCTGTCGGACGCGGCGGCCGGGCGTCGGCTGCCCACCCTCGATGGGACGCCGGCTCTCGTGGCGGCCATGGGCGCGGACGTGGAGGTCTGGCGTGCGCGCTGGGAGGAACTCGATGCGCGCCTGCGGGCCACGCACCGCGAACTGGTCGCGGCCGCGGACGCACCGCAGGACGGTCCCCCCGCCGCGCAGCCGGCCCCCGGACCCACACAAGACCTTTCGTCCACGACAGACGTCGGCTCAGCGGCGGGTGCCGCCGACGCAGCCGATCCGCGCTCGGTGGTACGGCAGTTGGTGCAGGCCGGCGCATTCGCGCGGGCTTCCGAGGCGGCTGCGGTGTGGGAACAGCACGCCGTCCGCGGTTGGGGAGCGGACAGCGCCGGGGCGGCCGGCTGGGCCGAGATACGGGCGGACATCGCACCGCGGGCGGGTGACATGTGCCCACCGCCGTGTTCCCGGACGAGGGCGCGCAGGCATCGCCGGAGACCGCTTCGACGTCATCGCGCTGTCCGGCTCCCGCGTCGGCCTGGCCGTTGCCGATGTCGCGGCCGCAGCCGCGGCATCACCGCGCTCGCCCGTGCAGGGCGGCTGCCGACCGCCATCCGCACCCCGGCCGGCTGTGGGGTTTTCGGTGCCGATGTGGGGTGTGAAGGCCGTGTCGTGCAGGTCGCCGAGGACGAAGGGCGGCTCGGCGGCATGGCAGGCGCCGCGCCGGCCACTCACCTGCGGAGCCCAGGCACGATGGTGCACACCACCGCGAGCGGTGCAGTGCGCGGCAGCGTCGAGGACCACCCGGACACGACCTCGTCGGGCCTTGCCCGCGCCGCTCTCCCGGCGCGGGCAAGGTGTCCCTGCCGATTCAGCAGCCGGAGTCGGCGATGACGAAGTAACCGGGGGAGGTCTCCTCGAGTGTGTGGGTGACGGCGACGTTGTACAGGCCCATGTTCTGGTCGGAGCCGTTGGCGTAGGTGTAGCCGCCGCTCTGGTGGGCGCGTCCGGCCTGCACCTGGTTGTAGTTGTTGTCCGTGTAGCACTGAGGTGCGGAGCCGGTCGTCGTCGCCGTGACCGACGTGGACGACGCGCCGACGGCGCCGGAGGAGTCGACCGCTGCGACGGTGTAGCTGTAGGAGGTTCCTGCGGAAAGGCCGCTGTCGGTGTACGTGGTACCCGTCGCGGAACCGACCTTCGTTCCGTCGCGGTAGACGTTGTACGAGGCGGCGCCACTGACGGAGTTCCAGGACAGTTTGGCGCTGGTGTCGGTGGTGCCGGTCACCGTGAGGCCGGACGGGGCGGGCAGCGAACCGGTGCCGCCCTGCCCGCCGCTGCCGTCCAGGCCCCAGAACTTCGCGGTGTAGTAGCTGGAGCAGATGTAGCTGAGGTAGTAGGTCCCGGTGCTGCCGCACTGGTCCGCGCCGGAACCCGGGTTGACGGCGAGGCCGTGCGCCATGCCGGAGACCGAGAACAGGGCGACGGCGGGCTTGCCTGCGGAGTCGTTGTAGATGCTCTCGGTGGTGCCGCCGGTCAGGCTCTGGGTGCTGGAGGCCGTCTGGCCGATGCCCCAGACGTCGGTCCACTGGTCGCGCAGCTCGGTGCCGTTGACCGGGGCCACGGTGGTGTCGGAGGTGCCCTGCCAGAGGGCGACCCGCGGCCACGGACCCGAGTACCCGGGATCGGATGTGCGGACCTTGTCACCCCACTGCGTCGGGGTGAGGTTCTGGTTGGTGTACTGGCAACCGGAGGCGGCGCTCTGCGTGGTGGCGCACTGCGCGGGGAGGCCGGAGTCGACGGAGCCGCCGGCGAAGACGTCCGGGTAGTCGGCGAGAAGGTCCGCGGTCATGCCGCCGCCGGCGGAGAGGCCGGTGACGTAGATGCGGCTGCGGTCCGAGCCGTACCGCGCCACAGCGGTGTCGACCATCTGCATGATGGAGGCCGCCTCGCCCTTGCCCCGGGTGTCCTTGGCCGAGTCGAACCAACTGAAGCAGGACAGGCTGTTGTTGGCAGAGCTGGTCTGTGGGTAGACGACGGCGAAGCCCCACTGGTCGGCGAACTTCTGCCAGCCGGAGTGGGTGTGGTAGTCGCTTGCCGACTGGGTGCACCCGTGCAGCGCGACGACCAGCGGTGCGTCGGTGGGGAGGTTGGAGGGCGCGTATGCGTACATCGCCAGGTTGCCGGGGTTCGAGCCGAAGTTGGTGACCTGCTGGAGGGTGCCCGCGGCTTCGGCGGTCGGGGCGAGCGGGGTGACGGCGGTCAGGCCCGCGGCGAACGCGCCCAGTGCGGCGGCCAGTGCGATGCGCCGGAGGAATCTGCGCCAGGTGGGGTGAGGCATGGCTGCGGCTCCGATGTGTGTGGGGAGACAGCATGGGTGGGCGCGGCACGGCGTCCGGCGGTCCTGCCTCGCCGGCCTGTCCCGAGCCGGTCCCATGGGCCGGGCGCGACGCGGAGCCGCGCCGGCCCGCCGGTGTGCCGGCTTGCTGGAAGCGGACGGTACGACCGTCCGGCTCGTCCGTGACATGTGGAGGGCAGCCAGGAATGCGGCGGCCGACATGGCCCGCGCAACCATGGTGTCGACCGTGACGCTGTGACACGGGGCGGGCCGCGCGAGCCGGCGTACCCGCGTACCGGGTTCTTCGGGCACGCAGGGCCGAGGGGGAGGGGGTGTCGGCCGCCTGGACATGGTGATGGAACCCATCTGGTGTTCCAGAAATGTGTAGGTGACCCACGTGTCTCACCTCATGGTTCCTACCTACCGTATGCGGCCATGGACAGCGCCAAGAGCTCCCCCGAGAGCTCGCCCCAGCATCCCGGTCCCGGTCACACCACCGTGTCCGATCCGGCCCGGACCCGCTTCCTCACCGGGCACAAAGCCCTGGTCACCGGTGCGGCCGGCGGGATAGGCCGGGCCTGCGCCGAGGCCTTCGCCGCGGCCGGCGCCGAGGTCTACGTGGTCGACCGGGCCGCCGAGGCCGCCAAGGAGGTCGCCGAGGCGATCGGCGGCATCGCCGTCGTGGCCGACCTCTCCGAGGCCGACGCCGTGGACGCGTTGCCGGACGACGCCGACATCGTGGTCAACAACGCCGGCCTGCAGCACGTCGCACCCGTGCACGAGTTTCCCCCGGAACGCTTCACACTGATCCAGAGGGTGATGGTCGAGGCACCGTTCCGGATCCTGCGCCGCACCCTGCCTCACATGTACGCGCGAGGGTGGGGCAGGGTCGTCAACATCTCCTCGGTGCACGGCCTGAGGGCCAGCGCCTACAAATCGGCGTACGTCACGGCGAAGCACGCCCTGGAGGGGCTGAGCAAGGTGGTCGCCCTGGAGGGCGCCGCGCACGGCGTGACCAGCAACTGCATCAACCCCGGCTACGTCCGCACACCGCTGGTCGAGGAACAGATCGCCGACCAGGCGCTCGCCCACGGCATCCCGGCGGCGGATGTGATGGACCAGGTGTTCCTGGAACGCACCGCGATCAAGCGCCTGATCGAGCCGGCCGAGGTCGCCGAGGCGGCCCTGTGGCTGTGCACCGGTCGCAGCAGTTACATCACCGGCAGCTCCATCCCCCTGGACGGCGGCTGGACGGCCCACTGACGGGCCGGCACCCGCCCCTCGGCCGAATGCCCCGCCAGTCCTCCGCACCAACGAACTCCCCGGCCCCCCCCGTTCGTCCCCCAGCGTCGGCCGGTCCGGTGGCTTCCGCTCCACTCCCACTGCGAAACGGTGACAACCATGCCCAGCGCTCACAACGCCGTGAACGACACAGGCACCTCGACAGGACCGGGCGGCCTGCGCAAGATCGTCGCGGCCAGCCTCATCGGCACCACCATCGAGTGGTACGACTACTTCCTCTACGGTTCGGCCGCCGCCCTGGTCTTCGGCCGCGTGTTCTTCCCCGAGTCGGACCCGCTGACCGGCACCCTGCTGTCCTTCCTCACCTATGCCATCGGCTTCGCCGCCCGCCCGATCGGCGCCGTGGTCTTCGGTCACTTCGGCGACCGCCTCGGCCGCAAGAAGCTCCTGGTGATCAGCCTGCTGATGATGGGCCTGTCCACCGCCCTGATCGGCTGCGTGCCCGGCTACGACACGATCGGCGTCGCGGCACCCCTGCTGCTGACCACCCTGCGCCTGATCCAGGGCTTCGCCCTCGGCGGCGAGTGGGGCGGCGCCGTACTGCTGGTGTCCGAACACGGGGATGCGAACAGGCGCGGATTCTGGGCGTCCTGGCCGCAGGGCGGCGCACCGGCCGGCAACCTGGTCGCCGTCGGAGTGCTCTCGCTGATGACCACCGTGCTCAGCGACCACGCGTTCAACTCCTGGGGCTGGCGCGTGCCCTTCCTGCTCTCGGCCGTGCTGGTCATGATCGGTCTGTGGATCCGGCTGTCCGTCGACGAGTCCCCGCTGTTCAAGGAGGCGCTGGCCAAGGCCGAGCGGCGCAAGGCGGAGCAGCGGGCCGAGCAGCCGCCGTTCGTCGCGGTCCTCCGCCACCACTGGCGGGACATCCTGGTCGCGATGGGCGCGCGGATGGCCGAGAACATCTCGTACTACGTGATCACCGCCTTCGTCCTCACCTACTGCGTCGACCACCTCAAGATCGACAAGCAGACGTCACTGAACGCGGTGCTGATCGGCTCGGCCGTGCAGTTCTGCCTGATCCCGCTGTTCGGCGCGCTCTCCGACCGAGTCGGCCGCAAGCCGGTGTATCTGGTGGGGGCGGTCGGTGTCGGCCTGTGGTCCTGGGCGTTCTTCGCGCTGCTGGACACCACGTCGTTCCCCGCGCTCGTGCTGGCCGTCACCATCGGGCTGATCTTCCACAGCGCCATGTACGCGCCACAGGCGGCGTTCTTCTCCGAGCTCTTCGCCACCCGGATGCGCTACACCGGCGCCTCCATCGGCGCCCAGCTCTCCTCGGTGGCGGCCGGCGCCCCGGCCCCGCTGATCGCCACCGCTCTGCTCGGTTCCTACGGCAACTCCGCCCCGATCTCGGTGTACGTCAGCCTGGCCGCCCTGGTCACCGTGATTGCCGTCGTCGCCGCCCGCGAGACGCGCGGCCGGGACCTCGCCGCGATCGAGCCGGACGACTCCGCGCCACGGCCGGCCCCGGACCAGCAGACGCCCGCGTCCGCCTGACGGCCCCGCGCCACCGACCGGCCGGAGGGCCGGATCCCGCGCCCCTCACCGGCTCAGGAGGTCTGGGCCCACCTCATCGGGGAGGACCCAGCCCCCCTCAGCCGTGCACCGATTCCACCGCCCACCGACTCCGCAACGGTTGCCCGCCCATGTCGCACAAGCCCGCCTCCGCCACCCCCCATCTGCGACGGCTGCTCGAACTCCTCGCCGCGGGCGCCCCCGCCGAGGACCTCGGCGCAGTCGCCGTCGAAGCCCGTCGCAGCGGTGCCGCCGCCCGGGATCTCGCGGAACTAGAACAAGCCACCGAAGCGGCGCTGCGCGTACAGAGCACGCTCAGGCAGCACCGGCGCCGGGAGGCGGAGCTGACCGCGCTCTTCGACACCGCGGGCGACCTGGCGGCCCTGCGCGACCTCGACGCCGTGCTCCGCTCCATCGTCCGGCGGGCCCGAATGCTCCTGGGCACCGACACGGCCTACCTCACGCTGCCCGACGAGGAGGCCGGGGACACCTACATGCGGGTCACCGACGGCTCGGTGTCGGAGCTGTTCCAGAACCTGCGCCTGCAACTGGGCGAGGGCCTGGGCGGGCTGGTCGCACAGACCGCTCGCCCCTATGCCTCCCCGGACTACCGCACCGACGACCGCTTCCTGCACACCGGGAGCATCGACGCCGGAGTTCTCGACGAGGGCCTGGTCGCGATTCTCGGCGTTCCCCTGCTGCTGGGGTCGGGAAGCGGCGGCCAGGTCATCGGGGTGCTCTTCGCCGCGGACCGCGCACCCCGCACCTTCGCCCCGGACGAGGTCGCCCTGCTGTGTTCGCTGGCCGACCACGCCGCCATCGCCATCGACACCGCCAAGGCCATGGCCGACGCACAGCTCGCACTGGCCGAGCTGGCCGAGGCCAACGCCGTGATCCGGGAGCACTCCGCCGCCATGCAGCGTGCCGAGGAGTCCCATGACCGGCTCACCGACCTGGTGCTGCGCGGCGGTGACGTCCCCGACGTGGCCACCGCCGTGGCCGCTCTGCTGAAGGGGGACGTGGCGGTCCACGACAGCTCCGGACGGCCGCTCACCGCGGTCGGCGAGCACGGCGGCGCGTTCGCCAGGACCACGGAGGACACCGGCAATGCCGAAGAGGCGGCGGCGCTGGTCGAGGCAGCGAAGAGGTCACGCGCCGCCGCCCACGCGGTGTTCCGCGACGGCCGCTGGGTCTGCGCGGTGCTGGCCGGGCAGGAACTGCTGGGCTGTCTGGTCCTGTACGGGCGGCCCGATCTGGACGGCCCCGACCGGCGCCTGTTCGAGCGGAGCAGCGTCGTCACCTCCCTGCTGCTCCTGCTGAGGCGTTCGGTCGCGGAGACCGAGAACCGGGTCCGCGGCGACCTGGTCACCGATCTGCTCACCACACCCGACCGCGACCCGGCCGGCCTGGTGGCCCGCGGCCGCCGCCTCGGCATCGACCTCGACCGGCGCCACATCCTGCTCGTCGCCCGGACCGGCGAGGCGGCCCGGCAGCGGCTCGCCGACGCCGCCGTGCAGTATCTGTTCGGCTGCGGCGGCGTCAGCGCGGAACACGACAGCTCCGTCGTTCTGCTGCTCCCGTGCGACGGAACCACGCCCGGCCAGGCGGCCGGCGTCGCCGCCGGGCAACTCGGCCAACTGACCGGCGTGCCGGTCACGGTGGCCGGCGCCGGACCGGCCGCCGGGCCGCAGGCCATCGCCGACGCACACACCGAGGGCCTGCGCTGTCTGCGGGCCCTGCAGGTGCTCGGCCGCGACGGCCACGGGGCGAGCGTCGCCGAACTCGGCTTCCTGGGCGTGCTGTTGGGCGACCACCACGATGTGGACGGCTTCGTCACCGCCGCACTGGGCCCGCTGCTGGAGTACGACGCCCAGCGCGGCACCCAACTCGTCCGCACCCTGAGCGCCTACTTCGGCTGCGGCGGAAGCCTCACCCGGGCCAAGGAGGAACTGCACGTCCACGTGAACACCGTGGTACAGCGGCTGGACCGCATCCAGGCGCTGCTCGGCCCCGACTGGAACACCCCCGAACAGGCCCTGGAACTCCAACTCGCCCTGCGCCTGCATCTGCTGTCGAGCGCATGACCCCCCGGCCGGACACGCACGCCCCGCTCCGCCCATGTCGGCCAGCGTGAGCGGCCGCTCGGGAGGGGCGTCGTTCCCCGAACCGGCCCCTGCCGGCGCTCGCCGGTATCGCTCCGTGAGGCGTCGCCGGTCCCTCTCGCACGACGCGTCCGGTCCGCAGGGATCGTCCAGTGGTTGGTGTCGGGTACGAGTCGGGTGCGGACCAGGTCGGGGGGCGAGGCCGGCGGCGGCCAGCCGCTGCTCGCCGTACAGGCCCTGCGGCTCGTCCATCAGACCGCTTTCCGCCCACAGCGGTACGGCCGGACGGGGGCAGCTGGTGCACGCGCCCGCCACCTCCGTGCCGAGTTGCTCTGCGCCGTCGGTGCGCACCGCCTCGAGACTGCAGGAGGAGCGCCTGGCATCCACCCACGGCGACCACGAGTCCGCGAAGGCCGGATGCCGCTGCCAGACCGGGTCCAGGCGCTGGCGCTGCACGGCATCACCGCCAACGGCCTGAGCTGGGCGCGCGTCGCCCACCACCTGCCCGGCCGGGTCACCCTGGCGGCCCCCGACCTGCGCGGCCAGGGCCGTAGCGGGCGCGTGCCCGGCCCCTACGGCATCCCGGTCCGCGCCGACGACATGGCCGCCGTCGTGGACACCCTGGGAGTGGAGCGGGTGGGCCTGACCGGCCACTCGATGGGGGCCGTCAACCTCCGGCGCTCCCGGGCCGTCGGCCGGTCGGCGCGGCACGGCCGGCTCGCCGCCCCCGCACCGGCACATGGACCTCGTCGTAAGCGGGGGACCGGCGCGTCCTGGCGGGCCGACGTCGTGTCGTCTCGCGGAGTGCGGCTCATGGCTGGAGGACCTTCTCGGGGCCGGCAGCGCGGGACGTGCGGGCGGCACGCAGCCGGGCCGGCAGCCGCGCCACGCCGCCGGGCAGCAGGTATATGACCGCGACGAACAGGGCGCCGAGCAGGAACAGCGGCTGCGAGAGCGGCACCCGCAGCACTGAAGGCAGGCCGGCGACCGCGCCCGAGCCGGCCAGGTCGCCGAGCCGGTGGTCGGCCCAGGTGTAGACGATGCCGCCGACCAGCGGACCCCACCGGGTCCCCGAACCGCCCAGCACCACCATCACCAGCAGCGACAGGGTGAAGTCGGAGGTGGTCGTCTGCGGGGTGGCACCTCCGGTCAGCAGCAGGTACACGATGCCGCTGAGCGCGGCCAGGGTGCCGGCCAGGACGAACGCGGCCAGTTTGAAGCCGTACGGGCGCAGGCCCAGCACCTCCACGCGGCGTTCGTTCTCCTTGATGCCTTCCCAGACCCGGCCGATGGGCGAGCGGACCGTCCACTGCACGACGGCCAGTACGAGGACGAGATAGGCCAGGGCGATCCAGTACAGGTTGGCGGTGTGCTCGATGCCGACCAGTGAGGCGGGCAGCCGGTCGGCGGGCGCGGCCCTGCCCTCCTCACCGCCGGTGACACCTCCGGGGTCGCGCTGCACGAGGATCGACCCCGCCTGCGCGAAGGCCAGGGTCACCATGGAGAACCCGATGCCGCCGACCCGCAGGCCGACCGCGCCCAGCAGGGCGGACAGCGCCACGCCCGCGAGCAGGCCGAGCAGCGCGGACAGGGCGAACGGCAGGCCCGCCTCCAGCATGACGGTGTTGGTGACGTAGGTGCCGGCGGCGAAGTAGAGGGCGTGCCCGAAGGACAGCAGCCCGGTGCGGCCGAGCAGCAGGTCGTAGCCGGTGGCCAGGGCGCCGAACACCAGGCACAGGGCGAGCAGTTGGAGGTTGCCGGGGCTGCCGATGGGGCCGTCCAGGAGGCCCGGTAGCGGCAGCGCGCTGTAGGGCACGGTGACGAGCACCACGAGCAGCAGGGCGGGCCACCAGCGGGTGGCGCGGCGCAGCCGTTCGGAGCGGGTGGCGACGGGGTGGTCCGCCGTGCGGGCCCGGCCGCGCGGCTGGGTGGCGGTGGTCATGCGAGCCTCCCGGTGAGCCCCCGCGGCCGGACGAGCAGCAGGGCGGCGAGCAGGACGACGACGGCGAGGTCGCCGAGCCCGGCGGTGGTGTAGTAGTTGGCGAACTGCTGGACGAGGCCCACGGCGACCGAGGCCAGGGCGGCGCCGGTGAGCGAGCCCATGCCGCCCGTCACGACGACCACGAAGGCGAAGATGAGCAGCGAGGTGCCCTGTCCGGGGTCCACGGAGCCGAAGTAGAGGCCGCCGAGGGCACCGCCGAGCGCCGCCGCCGCGCCGCCGATGGCGAAGATCAGCGTGAATGCCTTGCGCACGTCGATGCCGAGCGCGGTCACCATGGCCCGGTCCTCCACCCCCGCGCGGACGACGAGTCCGTGCCGGGTGCGGCAGAGGAACATCTTGAGCGCAATCAGCACGGCCAGGGCCGCGGCGATCAGCACGAGGCGGTTGAGCGGCACTTCGGCGCCCAGCAGGCCGAAGGTGCCGGACAGTGCCTTCGGCCCGGGGAAGGTCCGCGCGTCGGATCCCCAGATCGCGGACAGCAGGGCCGGGACGGCCATGCCCACGCCCACCGTGGCGAGGATCTGCTCGCGGGGGCGGCTGTAGAGCGGGCGGATCACGGCGAGTTCGAGGAGTACGGCGGCGACGGTGCCCACCGCGGTGCCGAAGACGACGGCGAGGGCGAAGCCGGCGCCGCCGGGGCCGGCGCCGGGCAGATGGCCCGAGGCGGCCCACCAGGTGCCGTAGGCGCCGACGGACAGCAGGGCTCCGTGGGCGAAGTTGAGCACGTCCATCAGCCCGAAGATCAGCGACAGGCCGGAGGCGATCAGGAAGTACAGGGCGCCCAGACCGAGCCCGGTGCAGGTGAGCAGCACGACCGTGGACATCAGGCGTCTGCCTCCGTGGTCCCGGCGGCGAGGGGTGCCGCGCTACGAACGGACGGGCCTGCGGGCCCCGTTGCGGTGCCGCCGTGGCCGACGCTGCCGACGCCGAGCAGCCGGCGGGCCGCCTCGGCGTCGGCGAGCAGGTCGGCGGCCGGGCCCCGGTGCGCGGTGCGGCCGTCGGCGAGGACGACGCAGTGACGGGCGAGACGGCGCACCACGGCGAGGTTCTGCTCCACGAGCAGGACCGGCACCGCCTCGGCGGCCCGATCCAGCACCTGGGCGACCTCGGTGACCACCTTGGGCGCCAGGCCCTTGGTGGGCTCGTCGGCGATGATCAGCCGGTTGCCGTTGAGCAGGGTGCGGGCGATGGCGACCATCTGCTGCTGGCCACCGGACAGGGTGCCCGCGGCCTGCCGGGCGCGTCGACGCAGCTCCGGGAACAGCTCGTACACCAGGTCGTAGGCCGGTGCACCGGCGCCGGGCCGCTCGGCGAGGCGCAGGTTCTCGGCCACGGAGAGGGTGGCGAACACGCCGCGGTCCTCGGGGGCGTAGCCGATGCCCCTGTGCACGAGGGCGTGGGTGGCCAGACGGACGGTCTCCTCGCTTGCCAGGAGCACGCTGCCGGTGCGCGGGACCAGCCCGAGGATGCCGCGTACGGTGGTCGTCTTGCCGGCGCCGTTGCGGCCCAGCAGAGCAGTGGTGCCGGAGGCGGCCACGTCCAGGTCGACGCCGTGAAGGATGTGCCGGCCCCCGATCACGACCCGCAGATCACGCACGGTCAGCAGGGGCGAAGGAGCGGGCATCACAGCTCCTCCCCGAGGTAGGCCTGTTGCACGGTGGGGTCGGCCATCACGGCGTCCGGGGTGTCCAGCGCCAGCAGCGTGCCGTGGTGCATCACGGCCAGCCGGTCGGCCAGGCCCAGCAGTACGTCCATGTGGTGCTCGACCATCAGCACGGTGCGCCCCTCCTCCTTGTGCAGCGACCGGATGAGCTCGGTCAGCGCGGGCACCTCCTCGGCGCTGACGCCCGCCATCGGCTCGTCCAGCAGCATCAGCCGGGGCTCGCCGACGAGCAGCACCGCGAGTTCGAGCTTGCGCTTCTCGCCGTGCGAGAGGGCGTCGGCGCAGGTACAGGCGCGGTGCACGAGCTGCGTGCGCGCCAGCACCCGGTCGACCTGCTCCGGATAGGTGTCCGCGCGGCGCCAGACCCGGTACGACCCTCCGTCGGCGGCCTGCACCGCCAGCGCCACGTGGTCGGCCACCGTCATGCCCGGCCACAGGCTGGAGGTCTGGAAGGTCCGCCCGAGGCCGCGCCGGGCCCGGGCGTAGGCGGCCTCGGCGGTGATGTCGCGGCCGTCGAGTTCGATGGTGCCCCGCGAGACCGGGCTGAGCCCGCTGACGAGGTTGAACAGGGAGGTCTTGCCCGCGCCGTTGGGGCCGATGAAAGCCAGGAACTCGCCTTCGCGGACGTCGAAGGACACGGAGTCGACGATGGTCGCGCCGCCCACCGTCCAGCCGATGTCGCGCAGCCGGAGCACCGGCGCCGCGGAGGTGCGGGCCTCCCCGGCGCCCGGAGCCCCCGCGGCGCTCGGCGACGTCGTCTTCGAGGAGGACATCCGCTCAGCCCGCCGTCTTCGTGGCCGGCGGTGCGACCTGTGTCATCGGGATGCTGTCGATCAGCTCGGGGCGGGCGGCCTTGCCACTGCCCTGGAGCCGGGCCGTGAACATCGGCTGCAGCAGCGCGTGGTCCGTCGCGCGGATCTGCTCCTTGCCCTTGGGCCCGTCGAAGGTCCAGCCCTGAAGCGCCTTGGCCATGGCGGCGGTGTCTGTCGCGCTGCCGGACTCGACCGCGTGCACGATCATCTGGGCGGCGGTGAAGCCGTCGGGGCTGAACAGGTCGGGGGTGCCGCCGGCCTTGGCGACGCCGTCGAGCATGGCCTTCTCCACGGGGTTCCCGCCCCCGGCGCCCGGGAAGTAGTGCGCGAGGAAGGCGACCTTGGAGCCCGCCGTACCGAAGACCGGGTACGAGGCGGTGCCCGCGAGTCCGGTGACGACCTTGCTCGCGTCCAGCACGCCCTGCTGGTCGAGCGCGGTCCACAGGGCGGGAGCGGTGGTTCCCGCCCAGGCGACGAACACCAGGTCCGGCTCGCCGGCCCTGGTCTGGCGGGCGAAGGGGGTGAGATCGGTGGCGCTCGGCGGGGCGAGTACGGAGCCGACGTGCGCGCCCTGCTTGCCGAGGACGGCCTTCACCGCGGCCACGTTGGCCTGTCCGAACGCGGAGTTCTGGGCCAGGACGGTGACCTTCTTGCCCTTGGCGTCGCCGAGCAGGGTGCCGGCGGTGAGGATGTCCTGGTAGGACTGCCGGCCCGAGCGGAAGGTGTAGGCGTTGACACCGGTGACGGCGTCGGTGGCGGCCGGACCGCTGACGTACAGCACCTTGTTCTGCGCGGCCAGCGGCGCCATCTGCAGTGCCACGCCGGAGTCGGTGGTGCCGGCGAGGATCTTGTAGCCCTCGCCGACGAGGGTCTTGGCCGCGGCGACTGCCTTCGCCGGGTCGCCCGCGTCGTCCTGTTCGGTGACCTGGATCGGGTGGCCGCCGGCCTTGTCCGTCCCGTGTGTCGCGTAGGCGAGGCCTGCCTTGAATCCTTCCTCGTACTGCTTGCCGTAGGCGGCGAGGAGTCCGCTGCGGGAGTAGACCAGCCCGACCTTCACCGGGGCGTCCTTGCCGCCCGAGCGGGCGGAGGCGGTGCCCGCGGTGCCGGCCGAGGAGCAGCCCGCGACCAGGGCGCCGACCGCGATCAGGGTGAGTGCGCGTACGGATCTGCTTCTGAAGGTGTCCGTGAGGCTGGAACGCATGACGGTCGGCTCCTGACGGTGTGTCATGCGCCCACCGCCGGATGCCACCGGCCTCGTCCATGACGGTGACCGGGTGGGCGACGACGGGAGCGCGGTGCGTGGTGGCCGGAACCCTAGGAGCGCCGTACGACGGGGCGGCATGTTGTCAATCACTGTTCTTTGAGGCCGAGTCATGGCAGGGGCACACATGGTCTGCGCTTGCCGGTACGGGCAAGGGTGACAAACAGCTGGTCCTGGTCGCGTTGTGGTCAGGCCGGACCGGCCGACGGAACGGACCCCGGGAGAAGGAAACGGCATGGACAAAGTGATGGCCGCGGCCGCGCAGGCAGTGGCGGACATCCCTGACGGTGCGACACTCGCGGTCGGCGGGTTCGGCCTGTGCGGCATCCCCTCGACGCTGATGGCCGCGCTGGCCGGGACGAGCGCGTCCGGACTGCGGGTCGTGTCCAACAACTGCGGTGTGGACGACTGGGGGCTGGGTCTGCTGCTGCGGGCCGGCCGGATCGCGCGGATGACCTCCTCCTACGTGGGCGAGAACAAGGAGTTCGCCCGCCAGTACCTGGTCGGCGAACTGGAGGTGGAACTGACACCGCAGGGCACGCTCGCCGAGCGGCTGCGGGCCGGCGGCACCGGCATCCCCGCCTTCTACACCCCGGCAGGGGTGGGCACCCCGGTCGAGGAGGGCGGCCTGCCCTGGCGCCACACCGCCGACGGCGGCGTGGCGTTGGCCTCCCCGCCCAAGGAGACACGGGAGTTCGGCGGCCGCCGCTACCTGCTGGAGGAAGCCATCACCGCCGACTTCGCCCTGGTGCGGGCCGAGGTCGCCGACCGGCATGGCAACTGCGTCTTCCACGCGGCGGCGCGCAACTTCAATCCGCTGTGCGCGATGGCCGGGCGCGTGACCGTGGTGGAGGTCGAGCAGATCGTCGAGGCCGGCGAACTGCCGCCGGACGCCGTCCATCTGCCGGGTGTGTACGTGGACCGGGTGGTCCCCGCCGACAGCTCGCTGGCCAAGCGCATCGAGCGCCGCACTGTCCGCCCCGCGCCCACCGGCACCGAAGCAGCCGCGTCGCGCGACGACTCCGAGGAGAAGTGACCATGCCCCTCGACCGCGACCAGCTCGCCGCCCGCGCCGCCAGGGAGCTGCGCGACGGCCAGTACGTCAACCTGGGCATCGGCCTGCCGACCCTGATACCCAATCACCTGCCATACGGCGTGCACGTGGTGCTGCACTCGGAGAACGGCATTCTGGGCGTGGGCCCCTACCCGTACGACGGCGAGGAGCACCCCGACCTGATCAACGCGGGAAAGGAGACGGTGACCACCATCCCTGGAACGTCGTACTTCGACTCGGCCCTGTCCTTCGGCATGATCCGGGCCGGCCGGATCGACGTCTCCGTGCTCGGCGCCATGCAGGTGTCCTCCCAGGGTGACCTGGCCAACTGGATGATCCCCGGCAAGATGGTCAAGGGTATGGGCGGTGCGATGGACCTGGTCCACGGCGCCCGTCGGCTGCTGGTCGTGATGGAGCACGTCGCCAAGGACGGCAGCCCGAAGATCGTCGAGGAGTTGAGTCTTCCCGCGACCGGGCGCCGTGTCGTCGACCGCGTCATCACCGACCTGGCGGTCATCGACGTCACCGACGAGGGGCTGCGATTGGTGGAGACCGCTGCGGGCATCACCGTGCAGGAGGTCCTGGCCGCCACCGGCGCCAGACTTCTTGTCGACGAGGCCGTGGAGGCGCCGGCTCTCGCGCCCTGACACGATGATCCCGGAGAGCCGATGCAGTCGCGCGCCCGTCCCCGGCTCGGCGGCTCGGGAGACGGGCGTCTGCTCCTGCACGGTCAGCGCGACCACCGGCCGGCCCGCGGAGAGCTCGTGCTGCCTCCCCGCCGCAGCCGTCCCGGCGACACACGCCGCTGAAACTCTGAGCCGAGTGCTGATACCGGACCCCCTCGGACCGTCATGTCATTCCCAGCTCAGAAGCAGGCATTCAGGCTCGACGGTAGCTGTCGACCGGGCCGCCCCAGCCGCCGCGAGGCCCGTCAAAGTCGATCACGAGCGAGGAGCCGTCCGGGTCCACCTTCAGGTGCCCCAGGCCGCGCCCGCCGTCCTTGCCGCCCTGGCACGTGTAGGTGATGGTCGCGGATTCCTGGCCGCCCTTCTTCGTCGGCACGAAGGCGCCCGTGCACGAGAGCTTCGCGCCCTTGGCTGTGGCTTTGCCGTCCTTGATCACCAGCGTGTCCAGCGTTGAATCGTCGGGCGTAGCGATGTACTTCCAGGTGCCGGCCGCTCGTTCGAGGAGCGTGCCTCGAGACGGAGCCGCCCCGGCCGGCTTGGTTGCCACGCCCGTGGTGGCACGTGCCGTGCCGTCTGCCGTCTTCCCACCCGTTCCCTTGCTACCGCACCCGGTGGCCATCACGACCACGGCAAGCGTCGTGGCCGCTGTCCATCGCGCCTTGCGCACAACAACATCCGTTCTCTCTTTGCGTCTTTACAGCCCGTAAACGTAACAGGTGCCCGCGGGCGGCGGTCATCGGAGCGGTGCCGTACCAGCCGTCGAGGCGGCTGTGGTGATCGGGGAAGCGGCCCTGCCGCACGTTCGCCCGGCACTCCTCGCCCGACTCCAGCTCGTCGCCCCACGGGAAGGCTCCCCGGGAATGGGCCGCGCCGATTCTGCGCCGACGACGGAGGGGAGCGCGTGACGACACGGCGACGATCGGCGCGTCCGCAGCGAGGGGTGGGCCTCTCGTACGCTGGGGAACGCGCGCAGCTGAAGAGCGGCGCCGTCCGTACGAGTTCGGCAACGGTGGGCCCGCCGGTCCTGGCTGTCCGGAGGGTTGTCACTGGCGGGACTGTGGTCAGTGGCCGCCGCTCGGGGGCTCGCAGCCGGTGCCGTCGGGGTAGCCGCCGAAGGCATCCGCCTTGGTGGAGGAACTGCTCATCGTGCCCTCGACACACCAGGGAGAGGCGCCGATGTCGATGAGGAAGCCGACTCCGGCGGTCCCGTCCTGGTACGTCTGCACCTTTCCGGCGGAGTAGCCGAGGCTGGTGAGCGCGGTGCGGACGCTGTCCGGGGCGAATTCGCCGCGCCGGCGCAGCGGTTCGAGTGCGCTCTCGATGCGTTCCACGGCGGTGAGTCCGTCGCAGCGGCTCTGGCCGTGGAGGGGGATGGGAACTCTGAAGCCATGGTTTTCGGCGTAGTGGTCGGTCGGCGGCTCGGTCGAGCCGGGAGTGGTGGCGGTCGTGGGCGCCGTCGGCTTGGTGCTCTCGCCCGGGCAAGGGAAGTCTGCCTGTGTACTCGGCGTCGATATGCCGGTCGGCGTTGGATGCGAACGCCGGTACGCGTCGGCGGTGCCCCTTGCCTGCTGCGTTCCGCAACCCGCCGCCAGCAGGACCGTCGCCGCCAACGGCAGCATCCCGAGCCGGGCTCTCGTCTTCCTTGGCTTCGTCATCCCTCGATCTTTTCCCGCAGCTCGGTGGGTGTCATGAGTTCTTCTACTCATCAGGGCACAAGGTCGAGTTGCTCCTCCTTGCCGGCGATGCAGCCGTACAGCCGCATCGGCCCGATGCCGGCGTGTGTGCCGGGCTCCACCTGGGGGCCGTCTTGGTACATCCCTGGGATGAGCACCGCCCTGTCCGGCTGCGGCAGGTCCACCCTGCTCAACATGATCGCCGGGCTGGACCGGCCGAGCGCCGTGTACCTGCGCCGGCGCGACACCCTCGGCCGGCTCGCCACCGACGAGTACGCCCGTTTTTTGCCGCTTGTGATCCTCCAGGCGCCGAATTCTTGACTCAGTATTTCCTTCAACTTTCGGCACCTTCGCATTGACGCACGAAATGCGGACCGCGTGGCCCAGTTTCCCGTGAAGACCCTGCGCATTCCCATTGACCCGAACGCGTCAAGTCTGCTTTGCTTCTCGCCGTCTGACGGGGCATCACCTGTTGCGACCAGCAAAGACGCGTTGTGGCAGGGGAATTGTGGTCACCCCGGCACTGCCCCGTCGACATCTCACGTAGCTCGCCTCCACCGCACCCACGGCGGAGGTCTGTACGCAGAAAGGAACCCATCACCCATGGGTAAACCCCACATTCGCGGCGCGGCCCGGGCGGCCCTGACCGGTCTCGCGTCGCTGTCCCTTCTCACCGCTGTGGCACTCGCCTCCATACCCCAGGCGACAGCCGCGCCCCAGGCCGCAGGTCACACGGCCAGACCGAACCCGTACGACCCGGCCTACCAGCACCCGTACCGGCACGGTGTCCTTCCCACCATTCAGCAGCACGCCAAGATGAAGTCCTGGTCGGCCGCCCATCCCGCAGCGACCGCGGCGACGGGGCCGGAGACGCTCTCCTACGGCGGCGGCATCGACGGCATCGGCGTCCAGAGCGGCCACTCCAAGGTCTACCTGGTCTTCTACGGCTCGCAGTGGGGCACGCAGAGCACCAACGGCAGCGGCGACGCCACGTTCTCCGGCGACCCGGACGGCGCGGCCCCGGTCACCCAGGAGATGTTCAAGGGCATCGGCACCGGCAACGAGCTGTGGTCCGCCGACCTCACCCAGTGGTGTGACGGCCCCAACGTGGCGGCCGGCGCCACCAGTTGTCCGTCCAACGCCAACTTCGTCCCGTACCAGAGCGGCGGCGTGCTGGCAGGCGTGTGGTACGACAACTCCGCAGCCTCCCCGAGCGCCGCGACCGGGCACCAGCTGGGTGCCGAGGCCGTCAAGGCGGCCGGTCACTTCGGCAACACCACCGCGGCCGCCAACCGTGACGCGTACTACGTCATCCTGTCGCCGCACGGTACGAACCCGGACAACTACCAGGGCCAGTACTGCGCCTGGCACGACTACAACGGCGACAGCACCCTGACCGGCGGTCCGGTGTCCTCCTCCTACGGTGACATCGCGTTCAGCAACCAGCCGTACAACATGGACTCCGGCGCGGGCTGCGGTGTCGGCTTCGTCAACTCGCCCGGCACGCTCGACGGCTGGACCATGACGCTCGGCCACGAGTGGCACGAGATGATGTCCGACCAGAACCCGGCCGGCGGCTGGACCAACCACACCGGCAGCTCCTACGACGGCCAGGAGAACTCCGACGAGTGCGCCTGGATCTCGCCCGGAAGCACGGGCGGCGCGGCCAACGTGAGGATGGGCACCGGCACCTTCGCCGAGCAGGCGAGCTGGTCCAACGACACCAACTCCTGCGCCATCTCGCACCCGATCGTGGGCGGCGGCGGTACGGGCGGCGGCACCCTCACCAACGGCACCTTCGAGACCGGCAGCCTGTCCGGCTGGACCACCAGCGGCAGCACCTCCGCCACCGGCTCGGCGGCCCACAGCGGGAGCTACGGCGCGATGCTCGGCTCGACCAGCCCGACCAGCACGTCCTCCCTCTCCCAGAGCTTCACCGCCCCGTCCGGCACCAGCAAGGTCTCCTTCTGGTACAACGTCACCTGCCCGGACACGGTGACCTACGACTGGGCGACGGCCACGCTCCAGGACACCACCTCCGGCACCACCACGACGCTGCTGGGCAAGACCTGCACCCAGGGCGCAGGCTGGAAGCAGGTGTCCGGCACCGTCACCCCGGGCCACAACTACACGCTCACCCTCACCAACAAGGACGACAACTACGCGGGTGACGCGACGTACACCTACTACGACGACGTGACCGTCTCCTGACCCTCACCCCAGACCGCGGGGGGCGGGCCGCCGCCCCGCCCCCCGCCCTCCACCGCCGTTCGCCCGTCCTCGCGGGCGGTGTCCTCGGGAGCGCCCATGCCACACCTGCCGGCCCGCCGCCCCGTCCGGCCGCGCCCGCTGCACACCGGCATCGTCTGCCTGGCTGCGGCGGCCTGCCTCCTCACCGGATGTTCCGGCGGGACCGCCGGAACCCCTCCCGTCACACCACCGCCGGACTCCGGCACCTCCCCGGCTCCGGCCGGCCACTCCTCGACACCCCTCGTCCTCGACGAACGGGCACGGGGAACGACCGTCCGGGTGACCACCGGCACTCTCGTCGTGGTGCGCCTGCACAGCACCTACTGGTCGACCCCGGCCGGATCGGACCCGCAGGTGCTCGCCCCGTCCGGAGGCGGCACCATCCCCGCCGGCACTTGCCCGCCGGGCCGCGGCTGCGGGACCTCCTCGGCACGGTTCACCGCCCGCCGGCCTGGCACCGCGCACGTCACGGCCCGCCGCACCGCCTGCGGCGAGGCGATGCGCTGCTCCCCAGGCCAGGAACGCTACGAGGTCACCGTCACCGTGACCCGGTAGTACCCGCATCGAGCCTCAGCCGCTCAGGAACCGCCGCAGATGCTCCGGCCCCCAGCCCACGTCCTCCTCGCCGATCACCAGCGGCGAAGCGATCCGTACGGTGGCGCGGTGGGTGTCCTTCACCGGCACCCAGCCCACGGGACGGCCGCATATTCGGCCCAGCTTGGCACGATTCCAACCTCAACGATCAGCATGGTCAGTACGGTGTTGTGCGGGTCGCGCACCCGTTCCACTCGTGGGCCGGGCGGGAGTTCACTTTCGTCGACCGGCGTCTGGCCCGGGATGAGGACCGGGTCGCTCGCGCCGGCGAGAACGGAGAGGCTGTCTCGCTGCCAGCAGCCTCCGGCGGGCGTAGAAGCCGTGGCCCGCTTGAGGATCTCCACGTCCTCGCGCAGGTGGCGGTTCTCCCGCCGCAGCCGGGCCAACTCCTCACGCTCGTCGCGGGCCAGACCGTCACGCCCGAGGCATCGACCTCGGCCGACGACCCCGCCCCGACCGGTCACCGCGTCGGCACAGGTCGCCCAGGTCTCGGCACTTTCGTGCACCGTCAACAGGGCCACGTTCTGGAGGGCCGAAGACCGCAAGGTGCGGTCTTCGGCCCTCCGACGGGGTGTGGCGGCCGTGCCGGCTATGACGACGGGTGGCAGAGGGGGTGGTCGGCCTCTACCTCATGGCACGGCCTCCAGGTGGGCTAGCGGTGGCCGAGGTAGCGGCCGTGATCCCGGTGCCGGTCGCTGTACCAGCCGCGGTGCCGGCCATGCTCCCGATCCCGGTCCCAACCATGGCCCCTCTCCCGGTCCCGGTCCCAGCCCCGGTCCCGGTCCCAGCCCCGGTCCCGGTCCCAGCCCCGGTCCCGGTCGCGGAACTGACCGTCGCGGTCGTGGCCGCTTCTGTAGCTGTGCGAGTGATTCCTCCCGTTGTCGCGGTCGTGGAGGGACACGGCGGCCAGGGCCGGCATGGCGGCCGCGGCGACGAGGGCGCCCGAAGCCACACAGGTGGCGATCAGGCGGACCGTCGTACGAGAAACAGACATGAATCTGTCACCTCACGTTCGTGCACACCGACCCTGCTCGGGCCGGGCGTGCAATCCGACATTCCCGGCTTGGTGCCGAGGCACCACACTGTGGCCCTCCATGGCGCCATCAGATCAACGAAAGGATTCGCGTTACAAAGCGCAGATATACCCGTAACTCTCCCTTGTATGGGCCATCGAGGCTGAGGAGGGCCCGCACACCGGCCCTGTCCCAGCTGCGAATCACACCGCAAGCAGGAAAAGGAAGCTGACGGCCCGTGACACACTTGGCGTTCTCGCAATTTCGACTCCTTAGAATGGCCCAATGGCTTCTGTAACGATGGGGGGCCTCCATTCGGGGGCCCCGCTTGTCGGCGACGGCTGAAAAGTGGACACAGCAGCGACGCTTGAAAGTTGACCCGACTCTGGGATCGCCGCCGCACTGCGGATGACCGAGCGTTCCGTGGAGAGATGGCGCCGGGCATGGGCGAGCACGGCGAGACCGGGGTTCTGTCGAGGGCCCTCCGGGGCGGCCCAGGCTCAGCGATGCTCAGCTCGCCAGGCCGGAGCACGAGTTGGAGCGTGGTCGGTCCGCTGGCTGTCGGCGTACGACCTGTTCTGCCCAGTTGCGTACGAGCGAACGTCGCCGGCGGTCAGGCGACTTCGGTCTCTTGCTCGATGGCCTTGAGGCTCAAGCTCTTGTTCGAAGTGAGAATGATCGAGCCCTTTTCGCAACGCTTGGAGATCGCCCCCGAAGACCGGGTCCGCCTCGGCCCGTTCCAGGGACTGGTAGCCCCCGTCGTCCACCACGAGAACACCGGGCCGCAGCCGAGTTTGCTGGTCGGGCCACTGGCCGTCTCGGCGGCTTTGAGGTTGCGGACCATGTTGTCGAGCCTGGTCAAGCAGATCGAGTAGCCGGCCCGGCAGGCGGCTGCCGCGAGGGCGACGGCGATGTGCGTCTTGACCACCCCACCCGTTGAAACAGGAGGCCCGAGCAGGGCCCGCGTCCGAGGGGCAGCGGCGCCGCCGAACCGGGGGCGTTTTCGAACCTGCCCAGCGGGATCGACCCACGGCGGGTTCAGGGAGGGAGCGTTGTCAGGCTGGATGTTCGCCTCCAGCCGGTGCACTTCAGGCTCGCTGAAGGCATGCTGGATGATTCGCCTGAGTCCTGAGGTCACTCGGCAACTCGAAGTTACCTTGCATCCGACTGTACGGACGGAAAACAGGCTTGAGGTCCTCCAGGACTGCAGGGGAAGTCGGGGTCACGCCCTGGTGCAGCAGGATGACGCACTATGTTCATCGTGTTGTCACCTTCATGCGGGTCGGTACCGGCAGTGTGACCCGTGTAAGGCGGTTGACGGAGGGGTCTTGAAACGTGACGGTGTGGCGGCGTGGAACGGTGATCGCGGGTCGCTCAGGGACATGGATGCCGGTGTTGGCCTGGGCGGTGACGCGAGCCGTACTGCTGCTGAGCCTCTTCGGCGCCCTGCGCTTCCCCGGTGACGATGTCCGTCCTGACGTGGTCGTCATCTACCATGGCTGGTACGAACGGCTGCTGACCGGCAGCTTTCCGGTCGGCGATGTCACCTGGCAGTACCCGCCCGCCGCGGCGGCGGTCTTCCTCGCCCCGGCACTGCTGCCGTTCCTGACTTACTCGCACGCCTTCTACGTGCTCGCCTGTGCCGCCGACGCGACGGTTCTGGCGATGCTGCTGCGGGCCGGGCGGGCCCCTGGCCGGGACCGGGCCGGCGCCTGGCTGTGGGTCACCGGCGTCGCCGTGCTCGGCCCGCTGGCCCTGGCCCGCTACGACGTGATGGTCACCGCCCTCGCGGTCGCTGCCCTGCTGGCCGCCGGACGGCACCCCCGGGTGGCAGGCGCGCTGGCCGGGATCGGCGCGCTGGTCAAGGTCTGGCCGGTACTCGTGCTCGCCGGTGCGCGGCCGGGCCACGCGACCCGCCGCTCCTGGGCGGCGGCGCTGGTCACCATCGCCGGCGTCAGCGCCGCGTTCCTGACGTTCACCCGGGGACCGTTCGCGTTCCTCACCGAGCAGCGTCAGCGCGGCGTCGAGATCGAGTCGCTGGGCGCCCTGCCGTTTCATGTCCTGCGCTGGCTCGGCCTGTGGCACGGCACCTCCCGGCTGCACTACGGGTCGTACGAGTTCCTCGGCCCGTATGTGCCCACCGCGGCCCGGATAGCACTGGCCGGCACGGTCCTGGCCTTCTGCTGGCTGATCTGGTGGCGGGTGGGCGCCCGCACATTCAGCGACGTCGTGCTCTACGACGCGGCGTTCGCCGCGGTGCTGGTCTTCGTCACCACCAGCCGGGTGATCAGCCCCCAGTACCTGATCTGGCTGCTCGGCCTCGGCGCGCTCTGCCTGACCAGCCGCTCCTCCGTCCAGCGCAGGCCCGTGCTGCTCATCCTGGCCGCGTGCTTCTTCACGGTGCTCGAATTCCCCGTCGGCTTCGGCCAGGTCGTGCGGAGCAATCTGCCGGGCATCGTCGTACTGCTGATCCGCGACGGGCTGCTGCTGGTCGCGACGGTCTCGGCCTGCCGCCGACTCTGGCGCAGTACGGCCTCGCGGCCGCAAGCGAGGCCTGACGACGCGGCGTCCTCAGACGCCCACTACGCGGTGGCACATACGGGTTGAGCCGCCCCGGGGCCGCCACGGCCGTCAGCCCTCGCCCGGTGGATCCCGGCGTCGCGTCCGGCAAAGCCCGGCCTCGACGCGAGGGGGGCGGCCTGCGCGGACATCACTGCTAGATGATCAATTCCAAGGGGTCAGCGGTCGCAGGCGTCCAGCCGCCGCGGGAACACTGCTGCGGTGACGTGGTCGCCTGGACGCACCCGCCGGACACCCGGTCCAACGGCGACGACCTCCCCTCACCTCCCCGGGTGTGCGTGGTTCGCGCGTGCGCAGTGAGAGGCCATCGATTCCGCCGTGGCGCTGACGTGGTAGCTGCGCACCATCGATGGGAGTATCGCCGTCATGGCGGTCATCCTTCGATGAACTGGAAGTCGCTGACGATGCGGCCGTCGGGGCCGAGCATGAGGATCTCCAGACCGACGCCGGCGACCTCGCCACCGTGCCGGGGCGCCATCTCCCAGTTGAACTTGACGATGTCGTGGAGTCGGTCGGTGTTGCCGCGCGAGCGGAAGACGAAGGTGCCCGGCGCGACGAACTCCTCGTAGGCGCGTGTCACTCGGAACTCCAGTGCGTGGTGCCCGCGCGCCTCCAAAACGAGACGGTCGAAGCCCAGCCCTTCGGCGGTCTGCAGGATCTCCTTGGGAGGCTGCAGCACATGGACCGCATCGGCGGACCACAGCTCGCGAATCGCGGCGCGGCGGCGCTCTGCATCAGGCTCGTTCCACACGGCAACGTAGCGGTCGGTGAGGTTGTGGATGTCAATGTCGGCCATGGTTGTTCCCTTCGGCTGCACGTGGTCGGCGGGCGGTAACGACCCTGCTGGGTCGGCCGTCGGGCGGCAATTCCTCGCAGGGAATCGCGGATCGGCGGCCGAGCGGGTTACACAAGAGGGGTGATCAGCGAATCGAACAGAGGCGGGCTCGCCGGCGCGTCAGCCAGCTGGAACTGGCCATGCGTACCGGAACCACGCAGCGGCACGTCAGCTTCATCGAGAGCGGACGGTCGACCCCCGGCCGATCGATGATCATTCGGCTGGCCGAAACCTTGGAGGTGCCGATCCGCGAGCGCAACGAACTGCTCCTTGCGGCCGGATTCGCACCCGTCTACCCGCAGACCCGCCTGGACGCCCCCCAGCTCGAACCGATTCGCACCGCCCTCGAACGGATCCTGCACGGCCACCTCCCGTACCCGGCGGTTGTCGTCGACCGGCACGGTGACCTCGTCTCGGCCAACGCCGCCTTCGACGCGCTCACCGCCGGTGTGGCCCCGCATCTGCTCGTACCGCCGGTGAGCGTTCCCCGCCTGCTGCTGCATCCGCAGGGTCTCGCACCACGCATCGTCAACCTCGACGAGTGGGCGTGGCACATCATCGACCGCATCCAGGCCGAGAGCGTGCGCAACCCAGACGACCACATCCAACGCCTGGCCTCCGAACTCACCGACCTGGCACCACCACGTCCGGGCGAATCACCGCACCACCTCGGCTTCGCCGTACCTCTGCGCCTGCGGGCACAGGATCCGGCAGACGACAGGGAGCTCACGCTCATCACCACGCTGACCCACTTCGGAACCGCCATCGACGTCACCATCGCCGAACTACGACTTGAGGCGTTCCTACCGGCTGACCAAGCGACCAGCGTCATGCTGGCCGAACTCGTCAAGCGGTAACCGGCCTGCCCGGCACAGCCCCGCGCAGTCACCGAACCGCCAACCTGTCCTACGCTCGCTCACCGTCTACGGTCACTGACCCCTTGGAACTGATCATCTAGTGGTCGTAGGCGGTCAGTGCGCGCATGACCGGCTGGCCGCGCATGAACCTGGCTCCACTCATCAGGCCGGCCCCCTTGGAATCGATCATGCAGGGAATCGGGAGGTGCTCTACCGGCGGACCGCCGAGATCAGTCCGCCGGGCCCCTCCTCGCGCTGTGGCGGGGTGCTGATCGGGCGGCCGTAGGCGGCAGCGCGCTCGCGCAGGGTGTGGCTCTCGGCCTCCCAGCCGTGCCCGGCCAGCCAGCCCACCGGGTCGTCGGGCATCTCCGAGACCCACATGGACGCCGCCGATCCCGGCACGGCGTCCGCGCCGAAGCGTTCGATCACGCCGCGCGAGCCCAACGTCAGCCCCATCCGACTGCCCGCCGCCGACTGCGCGCTGATCCGGGCCAGCAGCAACTCCACCGCGTCCTCGGGCAGATAGATCAGCAGTCCTTCGGCGATCCACACGGTCGGCACCGCCGGGTCGTGCCCTGCGGCAGCCAGCGCGGCCGGCCAGTCCTCACGCAGATCCACCGCGACGGTGATCCGCTCGCAGCGTGCGACGGCCCGCTCCTGGCGCAGCACCGAAGCCTTGAAGTCCAGTGGCGCGGCGGTGTCGACCTCGAACAGCCGAGTGCCCTCGGGCCAGTCCATCCGGAAGGCCCGGCTGTCCATGCCGGCGCCGAGCAGCACGACCTGCCGGACCCCGGACGCGGACGCCTGCTGCAACAGGTCGTCGAGGAACTTCGTCCTGATGACGATGGAGAACGCCACGCCCAGCCGACGGCGGCGCGCGGCCTCGTCACCGGGCAGCGGCGGCGAGGAGGGCCACAGGCCGCCCGCGGTGGCGAAGGCCTGCGCCAGTGGGTCACGGAACAGCGCATCCTCCCGCTCGGTCTCCAACGCCCGCACCCTGGCCACCCCCACCGCCGTGGCCCACACTCCCGACGGCTGCACCCGCTCCTGCTCATCAGTCACCGCGCCAGCCTAGATGATCGATTCCCAAGGGCCCGACTCGTGGAGCCAGGTTGTGTGCGCGGGGCCATGAAGCGAGGCTCGGTACCAGGGACGAGCCGGCGTACGAGTTCTTCGGAATCGATGGCGCGCGAAGATGCCGCAGTAGGCGCCGGGGAGCGGAAGGGGGGACGGCGCCACCTAGTCCGGACACCGCCCCCATAGGTTGATCAGGTCACTTGACCGTGCACTTCACGGTCGCTGCGGTTGCGCTGCACCCTGCGAACTCGGTGGCGTGGTACCAGTAGGCGCCCCGGTCGAGCATCCGGTTCGACTGTGTGAACTGCGTCGGGAATGGCTGCATGGACTGTGTGTTCATTCAGTTCGACATTGCGGAGCGTCCGCAGACCTCCTTCCACGTCGGCGCAGCCTGGCGCATGTCGTCATAGAAGTGCCACACGCGGGTCTGGGTGCGCTGACAGGGAAGTTCCGCCTGGCTCCTGCTGGAGTGGATCCCGCAGGCCGAGCAGGACGCACCGAAGCCGATGAAGGGCTCTGCCGGCTTCCTCAGCCAAGACCTCTACGCAGCCGACGATGTACGGCCGAGCCTGGTTCGAACTCCTCCGGGCCGGAATCGTCACGCAACCATGAGCGTCACGCTGAACTTGCCTCTGTATGCAGTTCTGTGAATCCCAGTTCGGCGACGGGTTCCGTACGCGATCCTCCCGAACCCTTGACCTGGCAGCATTTGAACATGTTCAAATATGAGAGTCCAGGAGGTCAAGGGGAAACTGCCGTCGTCCGCGCGGCAGATCTCACGAGGAGGCACGGTGGGTTCGGGTGCAGGGGTCATCGCATACGGCTTCCTGATCTACACATGCCTGATGGCGCTGTTCTGCGCCTTCATCGGATCCAGGACCTCCTGGAGGATGGGCTGGCTCATATCGCTTCCAGTGATCTTCGCGCCCTGGGGTCTGGTGCTGATGGGGTTCGTCATGTACTGACGGTCCCGGCAGCCGGGACTGGGGCGGCACCCACCGACGATGGGGCGACTCAGATCAACGGCGTCATCGCAGGGCGACAGCACTGACCGGTGGTGTCCCGTAGTGCGCCCGCCACTGGTGCCGCCTCGGCCGCACCGGCCCCGCGCAGGGCGAGACGCCGCTGCAGCCGCTCAAACGTCAGCCGGTCCCGTTCCCACACCACCAGCTTGCCGTCCAGCCCGGTGTCAGTCGGCAGCTGCGCGAGAGCCGCTGTCCGGATCTCGGGGAAGGCGGTCATGCCCGTGCCCTGCCCGGAGCGCAGCAGCACCCGCCGGCCCGCGTGCACGGCGTGCCGAGCACGGTAGCCGTCCTTCTCCAGACACACATGATCGGCAAGCAGCTCGACATGGCCGAGGCCCGCCACCGCCTGGCCCGGCGGATCTTCTTCGGACAGCGCGGCGAACTGCGCCATCACTACCGCAAGGGCATGGAGGACCAGCCCTTTTCAGCCCCGCGCAGGCCGGCCGCCGACCGCTGCGCCAACCGTCGGCCGATGAGAACGCCGGCGCGGCGAAGCGGAGCGTTGCCCAGGGCCGAACTGTTCACGTTTCGTAGCGGCCATGCTGCGCGCGGGAGAGGGCGGCGGCGCCCTGGCAGGCGAGGGTGGCGGCATCGTCTGCGTACTGGGGGATGTCGTCGGGCCATTTCGAGGTCGGCTGGAGGATCAGCAGCGAGACGGCACCGTGCAGGCATGCGCAGATGGCCCGGGTCAGCGCCGTCACATCGCCGTGGAGCACGCCGGCGTCGGCGCATCGCTGCACCGTTTCCCGCAGGAATCGGAAGCAGGCGTCGGCGACCTGCTCAGTGGCGGCTGTCGCGGGTCCGGTCGCGACCAGGCGATAGCGCAGGGGATGGTCGAGCCCGAACCTGATGTAGGCGACACTGCGTTGGTGGAGTTCGGTGAACGGGTCGGTGGTCTGGGCGCTGATGCTCAGCATCCGTCGGCCGAGCTCGTCCCAGACTCCGAGGCACACGGTGTGCAGCAGTTCCAGTCGGTTGTCGAAGTGCAGATATACCGAGGGGGTGCTGACCCCGACAGCCTGTGCCACCGCACGGATGGTCACGCCGTCCTCGCCGGCGTCGTCGAGCAGCCTGCCGGCCGCTTCGATGAGCTCGTCCCTCAGTCGGCCGCCGTGGCCTCGCTTGGCCCGACTGCGCCGACGTCCTTCGGTTGTGCCGGCGCGGGCGCCGGCCGTGCTCTGGCCGGGTCCCTTAGTCATGGCGCCTCCGGAGGGCGACGAGTTGAGTGACGCGGACACAGAGCCGGTCTTCGTCATCCCTGATGTCGATTTCCACGGCGACCGTTGACTTGCCGACGTGCAGCGGGCGGGAGGTCGCGAAGGCGCCGGTGCCGTGTACGGGCCGCAGGAAGTGGGTGGTGGATTCCATGGTCGCGGGGACGGTGTCGGCGGTCCCGTTCAGCGTGGCGCACACGGCGCCGGCTACATCGGCCAGCCCCATCAGTGCCCCGCCGTGCATCGCGGCGCCGACGGTGGACTGCTCGGGCGTGTAGGCGAGTTGCGCGGTGACAGTGTCGGCCTTGAGGGATCCGAAGCGTATCCCGAGCGTCCTGGCGAACGGCGCCAAGGCGTAGACGTCTTGCGCGGTGATGGTCATCGCGGCCCCTCAGGTTGTCGCCGTTAAGTTAACGGTGACATGTTATGCGGGCGTCACGGTTCGCGTCCACGCCTGTGGCGCGAGGCTGCAGGGCTGTGCGGTCTGCTGGTGCCGATCGGAGGCGTGCCGAGAGACGCTGCGCTGTCACTCGCATGAGACAACTTCACGTGCCTGGAGAACCGTCCCACTTCGGCTCGGCGGCTCACCCGGTGGGCAATGCAGGGCCGTTCACGGCTACGGTCAGCAGCGGCTCCGGCAAGGACCACGTCATGGCGTGATGCCTTCCACGCCGGACCACCTCAGGCGCGACGTGCAGGGCTCGGTCGTTCGACAGCCGGTCGAAGCCATCTGGAGGTAGGGCGTGTGTCAGATGCCCCGCCAGGCGAGGCTGACCGTGGGCCTGCGAGGATGCAGGCATGGAGCGAATACTGAGTCGGCAGGAAGCGTCAGAGGCGGTCCACGACTCTGGATGGCGTTTCCTGCTGGGCACTTTGAGAACCTCAGTCCCGGTCGGGTCGTTGGCTCAGGCGATCGGCTTGGCGGCAGACGCCGTCGCGGTGTGTGACAGCGACGCCGATCAACACCTTCGGGTCGATGCCCGCCCCGATCGGGTCGTGTTCACCCTCCAGTCGCCGGCCCATGCAGCGGTCACCACACGGGATGTCGAACTGGCGCATCGGATCTCTGTCGCCGTGGACAGGACCGGATTGCTGACGGAGCCTGAAATCGGAACGGGGGCGCCGCGGTCGGTCCAGCTCCTGGAGATCGCGATTGATGCGCTGGACATCTCCACGGTTCGGCCGTTCTGGAAGGCCGTGCTGGGGTACGCCGATGAGGCGGATGGCGACGGAGCAGAGGATCCTCTCGTTGACCCTGTGGGGCAGGGTCCGGCTGTCTGGTTCCAGCAGATGGATCGGGCGCGCCCGCAGCGCAATCGCATCCACTTCGACATCTGCGTTCCGCACGACGAGGCACCCCGGCGGATTGATGCCGCGCTGGGGGCCGGGGGCCGGCTCGTATCTGCCACTCATGCCCCCGCTTTTTGGGTGCTCGCCGACATGGAGGGGAACGAAGCCTGCGTGACCACGTGGCAGGGCCGAGACGGCTGATACATGCTACGAACCTGGAATCGCCGCGCCGGCCTGAGGCTCCGCTCCCGCTCCCGCCGCCCACTCCGTCCTGCGTACCTGACGACGGTGACACACCGAGTTCCACTTCAGGTAGCAGGCCATCAAGACGCTCGGGTGCAGGCGCTTGCCGGCCTTGCGGAGGAACGTGTCGCGCTCGGCGGTGTCGTCGGAGTGACCCCTCCGCAGGCAGGTTCACCCTCCATGACGCCTGGTGGACCCAAGCCCAGAAGACCCACGGCGTGCGGGACGGCACCCGGGCCCTGAGCGATGTGCTGTTGCTGGGCCGGCACATCCCGCACGAGTACCTGGTCGCCGGGATGGCCACCGCCCTGCGGGGCGGGGCTCTGACCGCGGACGACGTCGCTTTGGAGGCCCGCGACGCTGCCCAGGCCGGCGAGTCTGATCGCGTACTCGGCCAAGCGGCGTGTCGCCGGTCTTCGACGCACCCAGGCAGCGAAGTCGCCTCCGGGCCCTGCTGGCTGCACGTCTCCCAGCATCGCTTCTATCTCGCGGCATGGTGTGTTGTCGACGCGCAGCAAAACCTCCCATCTGGTCAGCGGCACGAGTCGGATCACCGGCATGGTGGGATGGCGGCACTCTTGCAGGAGATTGGTTCGATCGAGGAGGTGAGCCCTCTGCGGGATCGCTTCGTCGCACAACGCACTTGCCGGCGCCTCACCGCAGATGTGTCGGTTGTCCTCGCGTAGAGCCCAGCGTGAGCGGAGCCCCGAGAACGGCTTGATCACCGCTGGCCGTGATGAAGCGGGAGGTGCGTCCAGACCGCTTGAAGCCAACTGCCCTCATCACCGGGGCCACTTGCTCCCTCATCAGCAAGTCCAGCGGTCTCATCGCTCTCTCTTCCGTGTCTGCGCGCCTGAAGCGGGCAGTCGGTTGCTGCCGCAGCGTAGCGCCACGCACCGACAGCCTCCGGGGTACGTGGCGCTACCAGGGCAGAGGTGGATGACCGGGAGTTTGGGCTGAGCGCCCCACTCGCCAACTGGAGGGTCGGCTGCACCGGGACCACTCCCTTGATCCCGACCCAATATGTTCCCTAGGTGGGCTGCGGAGCGGGCGTTGCCGGAGCGGCCGCAACCTTGCGGGTCTCGCGCATCATCAGCAGGCCGTTGACCACCATCAGGGTCGCGGTCAGGCCGTGGACGCCGAGCGCGGTGGCCAAGGAGCCGTGGTGGGCCAGCACGGTGGCCATGTCGCCGTACGCGGCGAGGGCCTCTACCAGCAGCGCCCAGCCCAGCGCCCGGCGGTGGCCCGTGATCAGCAGGATGCCCAGGACCAGGGCCAGGACGACATCGCGGATTCCCTTGATGATCAGGAAGCCGCCTGCGTCGCCGGACGGCCGGCGCGGCAGGCCGAAGCCGGGCGCCGTCGTCTCCGGGCTCAGGATGAACTCCGTCCCGAACCAGAGGATGAAGAGGATGAAGGCGGCGGCCAGGACGGTGTTGATCTTCTTCAGTAACATTGTTCTTCTCCTTGCGAGTCTTCGTCGGCTTGGTGAGCTTCGTGGAGCTTGCTGCGTCGTGCGGGGCCTGATCAGGCCGTGCGGACGCGGCTGACCGAGGGGCGTAGCCTGCCGGGATCGCAGTTGTGGGATCCGAGCCGCAGCTGCATTCCCGGGGGTTGGGATTTCAGTGGTCTGTTTCCGCCTGGGGAGGGGGATTGTGCGTCGCCTGGGCGGCGTCGGCCCGCGGGGTCAGGCGAGGGAGGCGACCGGCTGGGCGAAGGCGGCGAGGATGACGGCGATGCGGACGTGGTGGAGGCGGTCCCAGCGGTTCATCTGCTGCTTGCAGTCGGCGGCCGGTTGTCAGGGGTCGACGTCAGGCCGGGATGAACTGGTCGCTGGAGCGCCCGTTACGCCCGTGGACGTGACACAAGAACCGCTCTGCCGAGCACGGCGCGTCCGAGCGCAGCCACGGTGACACGTCGACGGCCAGGACCAGCCGGCCGCCGGGGGAGCGCGGCAGCGGCAGCCCGGTCAGCACGCGCAGGCGGTCGACGTTGATGCGGCCCGGTTGAGATCGCCGCACGGTCCGCCATGCCCCCGGCGGTGTTCGGGCAGCAGTGTCAGGTCGACCGGTGACGTCACCGGACCGTCCGCGCACAGCACCGCGTCGGCCGCGACCACGAACGCGATCCCGCCACCAGCAAAGCCATGATCCGCTGGGCCGCCATCGGCCTCACGACCCGGCGCTGCCCGGGGTGAGGATTTCCATGAGATGTCCGTCGGGGTCGTGGAAGTAGGTGCCCCTGCGGTCTTTGGGGTGCTTGCTGTGGTAGATCTGCCCGACTTCTTGGCATGCGGGATCGCCGTAGTGGGTGATTCCGCCGTGCTGGATGCGGGCCAGGGCGGCGTCGAACTCCTGCTCGCTGACCATGAACGCGTAGTGATGTGGTTCAAAGTCGTCCAGCTGGTCGTAGTCCAGACTGACCTGGTTGGCCAGCGTGACCGGCGTGAAGTGCGCCACCGGTGGATCGACACTCAGGCCGAGGATTTCGGCCAGGAACTGCGCCGAGGCTTGCGGGTCACGGGCGGGGACGATGGTGTGATTCAGTTCCACGGTCATGGTGACTCCTCTTCAGGGGCGGGGCCAGGCGTTGCGGGGTGCTCGGCGACCTTGGCGACCCGGCATGGTGCACGGATGCGTGACTGCCCGGGGGAGGGCAGGGCTTCTCCGGCTTCCCTCCTCCGGCCACAGCCGCCGTGTCATACGTTGATCTGCTCGAAGATGTGCGGGTACGACACGATGTCGTCGGGGAAGTCGGCAGCCATGCGCTGGAACTCCGGGCTGCCGAACGCCGTAGCGAGCGCCTCCGTCGACTCCCAGACCGCGACGTTCATCAGAAGCCGGCTGTCCGCTGTTCCCTTGTGCATCTGCAGGGAGACGAATCCCGGCTGAGCCTTCATGAACTCGGCCTGCCTGCCAAAGAGGGCCAGGAACGCTTCCGTCCTCTCCTTCGGGACCAGGAAGGTGTTGGCCAGGACGATGGGTCCGGTCTTCTCCCTGAACTGCGCGAACATCGGCGTATTCGGGTCCAGGCTCTGCAGTTTGGCCATCTTCGGTACTTCCTCTCGCTGTCGGTTGTCCCATGGCACCGAGGCCGGCCACCGCCGTGCTGGATCCGGCGACGCCCACGACGCTCGCTACCTGTGGCACGAGGGGAGCTGACGGATGCTCAAGGGGCGTCGCTGGTACCGGCCCCAACGACTGCGACCTTGCCAACGCTTGTTGGTCAACTCGTGTTGGCAAACGTAGAGGCGCGGCCCTGGACTGTCAACACGTGTTGGCCTATGTTTGTTGGCATGACCGGCACCACGGAGAACCAGCAGGCCGCACGGCGATCCGACGCCACCCGCGCCACGATCCTCGCCGCGGCCCGCGAGCGGTTCGCGGCGGATGGCTACGAGAAGGCGACCATCCGGGCCATCGCGCGTGACGCGAAGATCGACCCGTCGATGGTGATGCGCTACTACGGCAACAAGGCGGGCCTGTTCGCGGCTGCCGTCGCGATCGACCCCGGGCTGCCCGGCCTGCCCGTCGAACCGCGCGAGGAGATCGGCCGTACGCTGGTGCGCCACTTCCTCACCCTGTGGGAGGAGAACGGGGAGCTCACCGCGCTGATGCGGGTCGGCGCCACCGACCCGGCCGCCGCCGATCGCATGCAGAGCGTGCTGCGCGAGCAGTTGATCCCGCTGGCCCGCAGGGTGGGTCCCGAGCCGGAGCAGGCGCCGGCTCGGGCGGCACTGTGCGCCTCGACCGTGCTGGGGATCGCGCTGACGCGCTACGTGCTGCGGTTTCCGGCGAGCGTGGCACTTGACCCCGAGGAGATCGTGGACTGGCTCGGACCCACGGTGCAGCGGTACCTCACCGCACCCACGCCCTGACGAGCCCGTCGAGGGGCACCCACCGCGACCTTTGTCACGGCGGGGTGCCCTCACCGTGTGCATCGGCCGGTTGAGCTCGACGCGCTGGTTGTGCATCTGAGGGCGGGAGTAGTTTCTAGGTGAGTGCGGGAGCCACCTTCTGAACCGAGCTTGCGACGTCGGTATGTATCGAAGTCACCCAGGGGCTTGCGGCGGTGGGATGGTGGAGGGCGCTTCTCCCGCAGGAGGTCATCGCCGCAGGGGTCGGCGGTTCCGGTGCGCGGGGCGAGTCCCGTCACAGAGGAGGAGTCCGTGCCCCGGCCCGCAGGGGTGGTGGCTGCCGTGCCCGGCACCAACACGAAGACCGGCAATATGACGCGGAGCCGTACGACGAGATCGGCGCCGAGTGGGGCGAGGAGACACGGGAGGGGCACCGGATTCAGTTCGTGCCCGCGCCGCGACATCGTGGACGCCATCCGCCACCTGGTCGGTTCCGGCTGCAAGTACCGGGCTTACCCCGCGACTTGCCGCCGTGGCGCACGGTCCATGGTTTCCTGGCGAAGTGGGCCGCTGCCGGCGTGCTGGGCGTCATCCGCGGCCAGCTGCGCCGGAAGATCCGGCAGAGCATGGGCCGCGCCCCAACACGCGGTGGCGATCATCATCGACTCCCAGTCGGTCAAGGCCGCGGAGACCGTCGGCCGGGACAGCCGCGGCTACGACTGGGGCAACAAGATCAACGACAGGAAGAGACACCAGGTCGTAGATACGAAGGAGGCGCCCGCTCCTGGTCATGGTCACCCCGGCCGACGTCCAGGACCGGGACGCCGGCTGCGAGGTGCTCTTCCGGCTCCGTCTGATGCACCCCGAGTTCACGGTGGTCTGGGCGGACTCCGCCTACGTCGGCCAACTCGTCGACTGGGCGAAGGGCTTCCTCCACCTCACCGTCCGCACCGTGTCCCGGCCCAAGGACGCCACCGGCTTCGTCGTCCTCGCACGCCGCTGGGTGGTGGAACGGTGGCCGGGATGGATCATGCACGCCCGCCGCTGGTCCGGGACTACGAGCGGCTGCCCCAGCACGGCGAGGCTCTGATCACATGGGCGACGATCAGCCTGATGACCCGCCGTCTGACCCAGCCGACCGTTCTGCTCTCCAAGCCCCCAGTGCCGCAGTCGCTCCCGGAGCCGCCCCCCAGGCGGCAGCCTGCGACGACGTCAGCTCTGTCTCCCGTTCCGGCTCCGGCCGGCTGAGTCGGCCTGGATGAGTCCACGCCGCCCGCGCGGCCTTGCCCGTGCACAACATCCTCTCGATCACGTGGGCCGCGATCAGGCTTGGTGGCCAAGCGGCTCACGCGCCGCAAGACCGTGCCCCTTCCGGCCGCCGCCGTACGAGGCTTGTCGCTCTGCGAGATCCAGTCAGCCGGGGGCTGCCGAGTTCGTGGCGGAGTTCGTAAGGGCATCGAGCTGGGCGGCGAGGTCGGGGTGGGCGGGGGTGAGGTGGGGACGGGTGGCGTTGAGGGGTTGGATGAGGACCGCGGCGTCATCGTGGGCGAGGGCCGCGTGGAGCTCGGAGAGCGGTTTGCGGGCCGCGGTGGGCAGGTCGGTGAGGGCGGTGATCTGGCCGGCGATTCGGCGCAGGTCGGCTGCGTTGCGGCGGGCCCAGGCGGCGGTGGTGCGTTCGGCGGCGCGGCGTTCGCGGGTGGCCTGGACGCGTTGTTCGCCGGTGGTTCCTGCGGGGCCGGGCCGGCCCCGCAGGTAGCGGCGTTCGGCGGCCTGGCGGCTGGCGACGCCGAGCGGGTGGGCGAGGTCCGCCCAGCTGGCACCCGCCTGGCGGGCGGTTTCGATCAGGCCGGTTTCCCATCCGGCGAGTTGCTCGCGTACCTGCCGCAGCAGCAGAAGAGAGGCCAGAGCCTGCTCCGGGCCGACGTCGTGAGTCCCGGCGGTGCCGGGGATCTCGTGCCGGGCGGACTGCAGGGCGTCGTTTATGGCGTGAAGGGCTGCCGCGGCGGCGAGGAACGACGCCGGGCTCGGTGTGTCGGCGCTGGACGAGGCCGGCTGGTCGGCCGGGGTCATGGGCACCTCCCTCAGTTAGTCATCCTTTGGACGACACCATGTTTGTCATCCATTGGATGACATGTTACAACGGTGTCCGTGAGGCGCATTGGCAGCAAGTGCCCGAACCTGCTGGAGGTGTTTTCACGATGTTGATGCGCACTGACCCCTTCCGTGAGCTGGACCGGCTGGCGCAGCAGCTGATGAGCCCGGGCACCTGGTCGCGGCCGTCCCCGATGCCGATGGACGCCTACCGCGAGGATGACCAGTACGTGGTGGCCTTCGACCTCCCCGGCGTCAGCCCGGACGCGATCGACATCGACGTCGAACGGAACATGCTGACCGTCAAGGCCGAGCGCCGGCCCGTGACCAAGGCCGACGACGTGCAGATGGAACTGTCGGAACGGCCGCTGGGCGTCTTCTCCCGCCAGATCGTGCTCGCCGACACCCTGGACACCGAGCACATCCAGGCCGACTACGACGCAGGCGTGCTCACCCTGCGCATCCCGATCGCCGAGCGCGCCAAGCCCCGCAAGATCGCCATCGGCGTCGGGTCCGGCCGCAAGGAGATCTCCGGCTGAGCCGTACCCGATGAGGGCTGACCAGCGGCGGAGGACGGGCATCTGATCTCCCCCTCGCCCGTCCTCCGCGCCCCCGTGGACCGAGGAAGGGCAGCGGCCGACATGACGGTGCGACGCGAAGCGTTCCTCGACCATGTGAAGGAACGCGGCGAGTACGACACCCTGCAGGAAGCCGGATGCGCGGCCCGCGTGGTGCTCGCCCTGCTGGGCGCACATCTGGTCGGCGAGGTCCGCGCCCAGCTGGCGGCGCGTCTGCCGGAAGACTTCGCCCTGATCCTCCTCAACCCGCTGCAGAGCGCCGAGCCGCTGCCCCCGGAGCGGTTCGTGCGCGCGACCGCGGCCTGGATCGAGGGCGCCACCGAACAGACCGCGGCCTGGGACGTCAGCGCCGTGCTGTCCACGGTCGCTGACGCCACCGGCGACGACCTGCTCAAACAGATCCTGCTCCAGCTCCCCGCGGGCTACGACCTCCTCTTCGGCCGCCCCAGCCCACCTGACCAACCTCCCCGGTGACCGCACACCGGCCACCACGACCCCGGTGACAGAAAGGCAACCACCGCAGTGATGTCCGACCAGAGCGCGCCGCTCCAGCAGCCCTACGGCAGGGCGTACGAGCAGATGCTGGAAAAGGTCCGCTACGACGGCGCCTACCCCACCCGGGACAAGGCCGAGGAAGCCGTCCGCCTCGTCCTCGCCGGACTGGGACGCCAACTGACCGGCGACGAACGCGTCGAACTGGCCGCCCGCCTCCCCCTCGAAGCCGCACGCATCTTCACCGCCCAGATCCCCGACACCCAGCCGCTGACCGGCTGGGCCTTCGTCAAAGACCTCGCCGCCCGCACCGGCGCCCCCCTGGCCACCACCCGCTGGGACACCGGATCCGTCCTCTGTGTCGTCGCAGCCCTGGCCGGCCCCGATCTCCTCACCCGCATCCTGCGCCAGCTTCCGTCGGGCTACGCGCTCTTGTTCGGCCGTGCCGAACTCACCCAAGCCGCGTAGATGCGCCGACCGGGCCTTTCCGGCGCCACAGCACGCCGCCCGGTGCCGTGAGCACGACCACCGCCAGGCACCGCTCCGGCTCGAACGCCGGCGTGATCAGGCGGCAAGTTCGCAGTGGAGGGCATCCTTGAAACGCTCGGCAAGCAGGTCGCCGATTTCGGCATCCATGTCACCGCTGTCGAGCCGGGCAGTTTCCGGACCGACTGGGTCGGCCGCTCGATGATCCGCGCACCCCGTGTGATCGCCGACTACGACGAGCTGTTCGAGCCGCTGCGCGCCCGGCGCCTCCACGGCAGCGGGCACCGGCCGGGTGACCCGGACAAGGCCGCGGCCGCCGTGCTGCGAATCGCGGCGGCCGACCAGCCGCCGACGCGCCTGCTGCTCGGCATCGACGCGCTCCAGCTCGCCCAGGCCGGACGCGAAGGCTTCGAGCGCGACATCCGGCATGGGCCGAGCTGTCGGCCTCCACCGAGTTCGACGACGTCAGCCGGTACGCCTGACGTCACTCGCTGTCGGGCCCCACGCGGGGCCTCGACGGCGGCCGCCATCACCAAGCCGGCCCGCTCTCGGCCCACCAAAGCCCGACCTGCGCGCAGCCGTTCACACCACCCAGCGCCTCCCGGTGAAGCCTCGGCAGACCGGCGAAGCTGCCCGGAAGGGGCAACTGGCGGGAGGAGCGTCGAGGCGTGCCAAATGAGTGGTAATAGTGCCGGCCCCGCCGGTTGCTCTTTCCGGACCGCCGTGGTCAACAGCTGATCGCCGGTGCCGACAGCGAGTACATCGACGACTCCTCACAGAAGCGGCGGCCGCCAGGCGGCCCCCGGCTCGCTGAGGCAGACCGTCGGGCTCGGTTGGGAGGCACGATGACGGTCCGGAAACCACCCACTGGCGATGGCTGCGCGTGCAGGCGACGGGCTGGGACGTCGGACGCGCCAATCCCGAGGTAGAGACACCGGCCCACGGCGACGCGCCCACCCTGCTGATGTCGGGAACCTTCGACGGGCCCGTCGGCACGCGGTGGGCCGCTGCCGCCGCCACCGGCCTGTCCCACTCGCGCCGCCTGGTGTTCCCGGGCCTCGGACACTCCTCGCTCCTCGAGTCCGACTGTGCCCGATCGATCCTCGTCGGCTACTTCGATCACCCCTCCGGCGGCTACGACACCTCCTGCCTCGACACCCTCGCCGTTCCGCCGTTCGACACCGGCTGAGCGCACCGACCGAGGAAGAGACGTGCGCCGCCGAGCGCACCCTGTGTGTCCGGGAGGCGGCCGAGACACCTGCCTCGACGAGCACGGCCTGCGACAAGCCGGAAGCCGCTGCAAGTAGAGGCTTTCGACGGCACGGTCGTACGGCCTCTCAACCTGCTGTGCGGTAGACGAGGCAGCTCGCACAGCGCGTACCACCGCGGCCTTTGACGAGCTCAGCCCCGTCCATGGCGCTCACCCTCACTCCGACGTCGCGCAGCCGCCTCAACACGCTGTCGGCCAGGCGGTAGCCGACGACGATGCGCTCGCCAAGACAGAGGCGGTCGCAGGCCTGCTGGAGCCATGACTGCGACCGGCTGACGTTGATGACGGTGGCGCCCTGCCCGGTGCGGCACCCGCACCGACGCGGCGTGCAGCCGCTGCGGCATCGGCCCCCGCCGAGCCACCACGTCGAGATTCATCCGCCACGGCGCCAAGGCCACGGCGAGGACCTCGTCCGCCGGCTCAGGCACCAAAGCCGCCGACAGCCGGCGCACGCCGATCGCTGGTGACCGGCGGCAACCACCACAATGTCACCCAACTGCTCCCACTGGTCGACGCCATCCCACACATCCACGGCATAGGGGACGACCACGGCACCGCCCCCACCGGCCCTATCCCGACCGGGGCTACGACTACGACAAGTACCGACGTCTGCTGTGTCGTCACCTTCCGGCGCTTGCTGAGTCCAGAGCCTCGGCTCTCCACCTTGATCGTCGACCGGAACCTCACCCGGTGGCGGGAGTGCCTCATACCAGCCGGGGGCGGGCAGGGCTCCGGCCGGAGCCGACGTCATGCCGCCGTGCGCTCGCCGGCCGGTCGGCGGCGCAGTTCGGGGCGCTGGAGGGCCGGCGGCTGGTAGGCCATGTCGAGCGTGCCGGTGTCGGTGCCGGGCGGCACGATCGCGTCGATCCGGTCCAGCACGTCGTCGGTGAGGGTGACATCGACGCCCGCGAGCAGGACGTCCAGGTGTTCCATGGTCCGCGGTCCGAGGAGCGCGGACGTCACGCCCGGGTGGGCGAGCACGAAGCCCATCGCGAGATGCGTGAGCGGCAGGCCGGTCTCCTCGGCCAGCGGGATGAGCTGCTCGACCACGTCGAGCCGACGGTCGTCCGTGAGGTGCCGGAAGCCGTACCTCGACCGGTGCGTCGCGGCCTCCTGGCCCTTGCGGTACCGCCCCGTCAGCAGGCCGCCGCCGAGGGGCGACCAGACCAGGGTGCCCATGCCGAACTCCTGCGCCACCGGGAGCACCTCGCGCTCGATGCCCCGGTTCAGGATCGAGTAGACCGGCTGCTCGGTGCGCGGCCGGGCCAGCCCGCGCCGCTCGGCGACCCAGTGCGCCCGGACGATGTCGGAAGCCGGCAGGGCCGACGTGCCGAAGGTGCGGATCTTGCCGGCCCGCTGCAGATCGGTGAGGGCCGCGAGGGTCTCCTCGATGTCCGTGTCGGGGTCCGGGCGGTGGATCTGGTAGATGTCCACGTAGTCGGTGTCGAGGCGGCGCAGCGAGTCCTCCAGCGCGCGCACCAGCCAGCGCCGGGACGCGCCCTGGTGGTTCGGCTCGTCGCTCATCGGGTTCCGGGCCTTGGTCGCGAGCACGACGTCGGCCCGTCGTCCCTTCAGCGCCCGGCCGACGATCTCCTCCGACTCGCCGTGCGCGTACATATCGGCGGTGTCGACGAGATTGATGCCGGCGTCGAGCGCCCGGTGGATGATGCGGACGCAGTCGTCGTGGTCGGGGTTGCCGAGGGCGCCGAACATCATCGCGCCGAGGGCATAGGGGCTGACCTTGATCCCGGTCCGGCCGAGGCTGCGGTAGCGCATGGTGTCTCCTTCAGGTCGTCCTGCTGTGTCGCTGGTACCAGCCTGTCTGTCGTTCGCCGGACTATGAATACTTGTGCATCCTGATTTCTTGCGCGAGAGTACGGACATGGATTCCGACCGACTCTCCGAGGCACTCGAGCTCGTGGAGGTGCGCAGCGTGCTGACCGGCGGCGTCGCGGCCCGCGGCGGGTGGTGGGCCCGCGGCCCGCTGGCCGATCCGGTCAAGTTCTTCGCGATGGTGAGCGGGCGCGCCCGGCTCACCACCGACGGCGTCGTCGAACCGGTCGACCTCGTGGCGGGTGACGTGGCAATCCTCACCGGGCGCTCGTGGGTGGCCTTCGAGGCCGGCGCGGCGCCGCGCCACGAGATCCAGCCCGAGTCGGACTTCTCCACCGCCCGCTTCGCGGGCTCGGACCCTGCCGTCGACGACGTCGTGATCGGCGGGTGCGTCAGCGTGAACGAGGCCGGGCGGACGCTCCTGCTGGAGTCGCTCCCACCGGTGGCCCACATCCGGTCCTCCGCCGCCGGAGACGGGGACCGGCTGCTCGCCGCCCTGCTGCGGCTCTTCGACGAGGCGACCGGCGACCGGCTCGGCTCGGCCTTCGCGATCCGGCAGTACGGCCAACTGCTCCTGCTGGAGGTGCTGCGCTGTTACGTCGACCAGACCCTCCTGCCCTCCGGCTGGTTGCGCCTGCTCGTCGACGAGCGCCTGCGCCCCGCCGTCGACCTGCTCCACGGCCGCCCCGAACACGCATGGGGGCTGCAGGAGTTGGCGCGTGCCGCCGCGATGTCCCGGACCACATTCGCGGAGCGGTTCCGCGAGGCCGCCGGTGTACCGCCGCTCACCTACCTCGGCCGGTGGCGCATGCTGCTGGCCCAGCGCGCGCTGCGGAACGGCGACGCCCGCGTCGCGGCGCTCGCCGCCGAGCTGGGCTACGGCTCGGAGAGCGCGTTCAGCACGGCGTTCAAGCGCGTTGTCGGGGAGTCGCCGCAGCGCTACCGGGCGCGCGTGCGTCAGGAGGCCGTTCCGATAGCGGGCCGGTGACGGAGATCAGCCCTGAGCGGAGCTGGCGCGCCTCGGGTACCTATCCGGGCTCAGGAGAACTCGCGGATGTCGCACAGTGGGCGGGAGGCCGTCCTCGCTCAGTCCTGACGACGAGGAATGCGTCGTCCAGACGGCCACCACCCGCCCGACCAAGCTGGGCCAGTCACCGGGACGCCCTGGCGGCAGAGCGCCGTGAACGCGCCCGGGCCCGCGGCAAGAGGGATATCCGCTGGGGCGGGCGAGTGCGCAGCGCGGCCCGATCACTCACTGACGTTCAAGGTCGCACAGTCCGCGACGCCCAGCTCGGACAGCACTGCCCGAAGCCGCTCCAGGGCCGCAGCAGGGTCTGAGCCCTCCGCGATCCCGAGGTCGAGATGGCAGCGCCCCATACCGCTGCCTGCGCCGGTGACCTCGCCGCCGAGCTCGAACGCCGCCTCCAGAGCGTCCTCGACCTCGTCACGATTGACCGGCAGCCCCGCGAACACGATTTCAACGAACACCCCGGTCCTCCCTCTCAACCCGGCGAACCATAACGGTCACAGCACTAGCCGCACATCGAGGCCGGCATCGCGGGGTACGGCGTACGGGTCCTCGGCGACCGGTGTGCTGCACCGCCGGCCGGGGCCGACCGGCCCGCCTGAGGTAGTTGCTTCCTTGGAGGTCATCTCGATGGGCGGGTGGTTCGCCGAAGTGACCTGCCGATGGGGACGCACCGTGGGGTGCGACGATGCAGGCATGCGTGAGTTGAGTCAGCTGATCGATGTCGAGGAACCGGCCTGGCCGGAGCTCAGGGAGACACTTGATGCAAGTCCTGCGTCTGTCGCGGTACTTCCACCTGATAGCGATCTGGGTAGGGCATCGATTCTTCAGCTGCAGGTCACGGCCAGGTCGTACTTGGGTGCGGTGGTGTTGCACTGCGGCGGTCTGCTGGTGGACGACGGATGGCTGCGGGTCTTCGGGAGCCCCGCGAGGGGGGCTGCGCACGGGGTGCCGGGTTTGGCTCGCGTGAATCAGTTCCCCGAAACGTTCGACCCAGCGTGGCGACCGGAGACCGGTCTGGTGGTGGCACAGGACGTGCTGGGCGGCGTCTTCGCTGTCAACGGTGCCGCTCCCGTCAACGCCGGCCAGCCCGGCGAGGTTGTCTACTTCGCCCCGGATTCCCTTCGCTGGGAGGCTTTGGGTGTCGGTCACTCGACGTGGCTGGCCTGGCTGGTGTCCGGGGCGCTCGACGAGTTCTACGCCGATCTGCGCTGGCCGGGCTGGCACGAGGAGGTTCGGACACTGGGCGGTGATCAAGGCCTGTCGCTGTTCCCACCGTTGTGGTCTGCCGAGGCGCGCCAGGACATCTCCGCGACCAGCCGCCGCGCCGTACCCATGGGAGAGCTGCTTGGCGTCGCCCGGGACTCATGCCGACAGTTCGACGGCGTTGATCCGGGCTTTCTCGGCGCCGTGTGAATCGGCCGCCCCATTCAGTCGGCGGAAGCAGATCAGGGCGGCGACGATCCCGGCGAAGGCCAGGAAGTGCTCTGCCTTGCACCGCAGCTCGCACTGGGATCGCATCATGGCGGGCCGCCCGGAGGAACTGGTGGTTGCCACATGGGTCGAGCCGACCGCCCTGCGGCATCCGCCACAAGGCGCTCACCGCCGACGGGCAGGTCCAGGTCGAACTACACGCCTCCGCTCGGCGAGCCGTACTTCGAGGGCGACGACGCCCCCGACCACAACCCGATCGGCAACCACCCGCTGGTAGGTGCTGGCATCGGGTGGACCGTCACCACCCGAACTCTCGTCAGGTCACGGCTCCTGGCGTCCAGCATCGCGGAGTCTGGCAGCGACTTCAGCGAGTGTGTCGTAGTAGCCGGGGCGAGCCAGGAGTATCGAGCTGAAGTAGAAGCCCCGTTCTTCGTCGGGTTCGTCGTCCGCTTCGAAGGGACGCCAAGCTGAGAAGAAGGTCTGGTGAGATGAAGGAGGCCGGGTCGTCCTCGGCCTCGGTGATCGTGGCGAGCCCTCGCAGCAGGGTGACCACCTCGGCAGCGGGCAGGCCGAAGACGTCGATGCCGAAGGCCCCTTGGCCGTACAGGTCGTGCGTGCTTGATCGTCAGCCATCAGCGGCACGTCAACGCGCGAACTCGGGGGCTTTCTCCGTGGGCAACGTGCGCATTGTCCGAAGCGGTGACAGGAAGTTGGGAAGGACACTCAGCGTCATACCCGCTGCACCAATCCACAAAGTGCCTGCCGCTCCGAACACAGAGCCCGAAGCTCCGCCCAAAAGCCCACCGAGAGGAATGCCACCCCAGGAAACAAACCGAGCTGTTGCGCTCATCCGCCCCAGAAGCCGATCCGGCGTCAGGGCCTGCTGGAAGCGCACGCCGCCGCCACCGGCCGAAAAGGGGGGCAGCAGCGGGCGGACGAACCTGACGATCACGCCCTCGGCCGATCCCGAGGAGGACTGACCACCAAAATCCACCTCGCCTGCGACGGCAAAGGACGCCCGCTCGCCATCCTCCTGACACCGGGCCAACGTCCCGACAGCACCCGCGCACGCCCCTGCTGGAACGGATCCGCGTCCCCCGCATCGGCCTGGGCCGACCGCTCTGCAAGCCTGACCAGGTCGTTGCCAGACAAGGCCTACAGCTTCCGCGGCATCGCCACCAGATACGAAAAGACCGCCACCTCCCACGAAGCGGCGGTCACACTCGCGTCATTGCTGCTCTGGGCAAGATCCGTTTGAAGACGGACTCTAGTCCTCGATGGCCTGGTAGAGCGTGGTCCAGAAGTCATGGATGAGTCGTGCCGGGTCCGGGGTGGACAGTCCGACCTGGGTGAGCAGGATTCCTACGAGTTGGTGGTGCGGGTCGGCGTAGGCCGTGGTGCCGGTTCCGCCGTCCCAGCCGAACTGGCCGAGGGGCGCGTAGTCGCTGCGGTAGGCGCGCACGGCCATCCCGAAGCCCCAGCCGCCGTGCTGGCCCTGGCCGAAGCTCAGATGGACGTTGTCGCGGGCCAGGGCGGTGCGGGCGGCGTTCTGCTCGGAGGTGAGGCGGTTGGTGGTCATCAGTTCCACAGCGGGCCGGGACAGGATCCGCTCGTCCTCGTGCGTGCCGTGGTTGAGCAGCATCCGGAGGTAGGCGTGGTAGTCGTCCACGGTGGAGACCAGCCCGCCGCCGCCCGACTGGAATGCCGGCGGTCGGCTCCAGCGTCCGTCCTCGGCCTCGTCCCACACCTTGAACCCGCCGGTGGCCTCTGGGAAGTAGACGGGCGGTAGCCTGTCGATCTTGTCGGCGGGCACATGGAAGCCGGTGTCCTTCATGCCCAGCGGGTCGAGGACGCGCTCGCGCAGGATCGTCTCGAACGGCCGTCCCGTGGCCCTGGCGACGAGTACGCCGAGCAGGTCGCTTGCGAGGTCGTACTGCCACCGCTGTCCGGGCTGGTACGACAGCGGCAGCTCGCCGAGGCGGCACATCCACTCGTCCGGCGCGGGCGCCGGTCCCGCGTCCGGGTCGTAGTTGGACCGTTCGAGGACGGCGGTCATGATCGGGGAGCCCATCAGCTCGAGGTCGATACCGAGCCCGAATGTGGAGGTCAGCACGTCGCGCACGGTGATGGGCCGCCGCGCGGGCACGGTGTCGTCCAGCGGGCCATCGGCCCGTTTCAGCACCTGGCGGTCCGCCATTTCGGGCAGCCACTGGTCTATGGGGTCGTCCAGCCGCAGCCTGCACTCGTCCAGCAGGGCCATCGCCGCCGCCATCGTGACCGGCTTGGACGTGGAGGCCAGCCGGAAGATCGTGTCCCGGCGCATCGGCGCGCCGCCGACGTGGCGCATCGTCCCGATCGCCTCCACGTGGGTCTCCTCGCCCCGGCTGACCAGGGCGACCAGCCCCGGGATCTTCCCGGACTCGACGTGGCGCGTCAGCAGGTCGCGCAGTCTGCGCAGCCCGGTTTTGGAGAAACCGGCGTTGCTCTTGTCCATCACGAATCTCCTTGCGTACGGTGTTCGGCCGTCAAGTCCCCAGTCCCCTGTCAGCGTGGCCCGTTGGCCCCGCCAGGCCAGGGCGCGGCCCCGATGGCGTCGCCCTGCGGTGTCGGCGACCCCTGTCCCTGGGCGCAGGCGACCTGTTCCGCCAACGGCGTGCGAGGTCTCGCCGGGTGCGGCCTCACCCGGGCACCACGGGTCCCGGGCGGGATCGCCGGAGACATCGACGGTCTTGGAACGGCTCTTGGTCGCGCTCACTGGCGACCGGCCATCAGTCTGTCCTCGCGCGCAGGCGAGATCAACGACGGTCTTTGTACCGGATTCTTAAGCGATATCGTCACAATCGCTGGGACCGCGGCGCGGAACGGGGAGAGGCGCGGAGTGGAGCTACGAGACATCGAGATTTTCTTGACGGCGGCTCAGGAGCTGCATTTCGGGCGGACGGCCGAACGGCTGCACGTCACCCCGGCCCGAGTCAGCCAGTCGATCCGGCGAACTGAACGGCGCGTCGGCGCACCACTGTTCGACCGCACGACCCGCAGGGTTCGCCTGACCGCCCTGGGCGAACAGCTCCATCGGGAACTCAACGCGGGATACCAGCAGATCAGGGACGGCATCGAGACCACGACCCAAGCGGCGCTGGGCAACCAGGGCACGCTGGTGCTGGGCCTCATGGGACCGCACCGATGGATGATGGACGACGCGGTCCGACGGTTCCGGGACCGCAATCCGAACACTCAGGTGGAGTACCGTGAGATCCAACCCGCCTCACCGCTCGACCCGCTGCGCACCAAAGAGGTCGACGTCGCACTGCTCTGGCAGCCCGTCCACGAACCCGACCTGACTGTCGGCCCGGTCACCCACGTCTCACCGGTCTACCTGATGGCGGCCGCCACGCACCCCTATGCCAGGCGCGACTCGATCCGGTTGGAAAACCTCGGCGACCACTGCTCCTTCCTCCCCGGCCACTCCCTGCCCCCCTACCTGGAAGCGTCCTTCCAGCCCTTCCGCACCCCTGCAGGCCGTCCGATCCCGCGCGGCCCCATGCCCACCACCTGGCACGAATCGCTGGGCCTCGTCGCCGCCGGGAGAGGAGTGGCCGGCGTCGCGGCCGAGGCCGCCCGCTTCTATCCCTGGCCGGGCCTGGCCTTCGTGCCCATCGAGGACGCACCGCCCGTGCCTTGGGCCCTCGTCTGGCGAACCTCCGATCCAACACCGCTGATCCGGGCCTTCGCCGAAGCCGTCGAGGCTGCCACTTCCGGCCGCGCAAGCCCCGACGAGGCTATGCCGTAGTCGTCGTTGCTCCGCGGCTCCGGCCGCTGGTCCCCGCCTGCCCGGCATGCCGGATGGGTTCGGTTACCGGCCGCGCCCTGCGGTCCGTCGGTTCCGGCGTCGGGCGACTCGAGTGCGGTCGGGCCCCGCGCTCGGCCCGTGAGGCCCGGCGCCGTCCATCAGGGCCGGCCAGCGACAGCGCCTCGGCGATCGCCGGCCGTGCCCCGGGCTTTGGAGTCGCCCCAGCGAGCCAGTGAGCCACGCTCGTTTTGTCGTGGTGTAGCGGCAGGGGGCACCACGGCTACTCCCAGGTGCACGAGCGTGCCCCCGGACCAGCGAGGGGCGCGGCGCCTGATCCGGGTGGCGCAGCCGGGTGGGGCCTCGGCTGCGCCGATGTCCACGCGGCCGAGTTGATCGTCGCCGTACTGTTGGCGAACGCCGTGCGGCACGCGGCGGGGCCGCGCTGCGGATCATCGTTGACCGCCCCGACGCTCATTGTGCGTACGCCGGTGTCGTTGACCGTGCCCCGCGCCGCCTGCCGGTCCGGCGCACCCCGGGCCCAGAGGAGACCGCCGACTGAGGGCTCCTCCTGATCGACACCTACGCCCTGCGCTGAGGCTGGGACATCCTCGGCGTGGCCTTATGCCTGGCGCGCCTTTCGCTCTCTGGCTCGACCCGGTCCCAGCAGTGAGGCTCCTGAGTATCTGTTCGGTGAGGAAGAGGAACCTGCAGAGGCGCGGCAAGCGGGCAGTGGGGTTCGCGGAGACCATCGCGCGTCTCCGTGAATTGCGCCGACAGCAAGGACGGCGATCACATCGACGATCCCTCCGAGGACGCCTTGTTCATGCTGATCGACGACCTCATCGACTCGGACAACACCTTCGTCGTCATCCAGCCCGACGAGGAGGATCCAGCGTGGTTCACCTCCGTCGCCGTCCAGGACGACGGTGGCTTCGAGGTCGGCCGCCGTGACACCGTCCGCCGTGAGCACGAGGTCACCACCGACACCGACATCAGCCGGATCGCCCGCGACGTCACCATCTGGATGGCCGCCCGAGACTTCCCCGAGTCACTTACTTCTCCCACCGGGCTCACCAGGCCATCGCCCTCAGCAGGACCGCCTGGCCCCAGCGGCGCAGGTGGCACTGGGCGCCTGGCCTGCGAGGCGGGAGTGAGGGCTGGTTGTGGCCGGTGACTCCGTGATCGGTGCGGCGTTGTACGACCCGGTGCCAGGCGATGACACCCGCGTCCTCCACAGGGTCGTCGATGCCCTGTGCCTTCTCTGATCATGAAGATCGGTAGCGATTTCTGTGTGTCACTGCGAGCCTGTGGCCACCAGGGTCGCGGTGATGGGTTCGAGCACGGTGATCAGTTCGTCGAGTTCGGCGGGGGACAGGGCGTCGTAGGGCGGAGTGGCGAGTTCGTCGGTGAGGGTTTCGATGCGTTGTTTGGTCGCGCGGCCGGCGTCGGTGAAGTGGCCGTCGGTGTCGATGAGTCCGCGTTCGCGCATGCCGTCCATGACCGCGGCCAGGCGCTCTTTCGGCAGGTGATGGATGCGTCCGAACGACTCCGGGGGGTGGACGCCCTGTTCCAGAGCGGAGAGCACGTGGGCCTCCGTGCCGCCGATGCGCGCGCCGACGAGAGCGGCGATGTGCCCGTCGCCGCGGTGCTCGCGCAGCATGGTCGCGGAATGCCACAGGCGGGCGACGGGGTCGCCGGGTACCTCAAGGGTGCGCATGCCGGCGTACATCACCCGACCTTCGGTGGGGGCACTCGTCGCGGCCTTGGTGGTCAGGTCCGCGGCGCGCACCAGGCCGGCGGAGTCGGCCAGCTCGTCGCCGAGGATGCGCCGCAGGGAGGCCGTGCTGCCCCGCTCCCGCGCGGCGACGGAGGCCTCGGGCGGTATCGTCTCCCAGGCGCTGGGGATGTGCCGTGCGGCTTCCCCCTCGGCGAAGTTGTAGAAGGCTGCGTGCACGACTTGGGCCGGCACCCGTCCCAGTGGTGCGGCGCGGCTGGCGAAGTAGCCGTCCCAGTAGGTGCGGTGGCCGAGTGCGGCCAGTTCCTCGTTGCACTCGTCGGCGAGGTAGGTGACCAGGCAGATCGGCTCCAGGAGCTCGAACATGCGACGGGCGATGTGAGTCGTCGGATGCGAGCGCGTCGTGCCCATCGGGTTCTCCTTTTGTTGGGTGTACCGGCGTTTGTCAGGTGTGCCGACTTGGACCGTCCGGCACACCGAAACTCATCGGCGATCGAAGGGAAGGAGTGCAGATGCGGTGACGTCTGCGTGGCTGTGTGTGCGAGAGCGGGTTCTGGTCCAGCTTCTTGGCTCGGTCGCGGGTTTGGTGGTGGGTGACGATCACGAGCAGATGGGCATGGTCGTCGGATTCGCCGGCCGGGGCCCCTTGGTGCGGGGAAATCCGCCAACTCCTTGCCCAAGGGCGCGAGTTCCACGGCGACCGGCCCCTACAAGCTCGAACCGCTCGCCGAAGCGAGCGACATGTCCCTCTCTGGCATGCGCATCGCCTACAAGGACGCCGAGCTCGAAGCCGTCGCGCTCCAGATCGACCGGGAGCCTGACAGCCGCCACACCCGACCTCCAGCGGTGGATGTTGCGCGGGATTGAACGCCCGCGTCGCAACGATGGGACCGCGCCCGGGAATCCTCTTCTTCTCGGCACGGACCAGCATCATCCGCGACGGCTCCAACCGCACCTGTTATCTGAAGAGGCGAGATGAGGGCCGCAAGCACGTACCCGCCGTCATCGCTCTCGCCGGCGGCCGGGTCGATGTCCTGTGACCCTGCTCCCGCGGTGACCGAGGATCGCGAGTTGTTGACGCGCCCGGGTGAGTGGGGGACGGCAACGTGGCGGTCGTCCTCCAGGGGGACCGGGCATCGTAACCACCCGGAAGGCGACGACTGCGCGTGCGCCTCGGCGTGGCGGTGGTCCTCCGGGGCGGCTGAGGATCGCAGCGCACCAGCACGACGGGTGCCGGCACACTCGTGAGGGCGGGCGAAGCGTCCGATGGTTTGACGTCCGCCTCCGTCGGCCCGCCGGCTCCCCCGTTTGGCGGATCGGCTGAGGCTCCAGTGTCGGCGTCTGCCTGAGTCCGTGGTGGCTTGGAGCTCAAGCTGCATGGTCGGACCGCGTGGGAATGGTGTCCGGGGGGCGGGGCATGTGGGTGGGTGTATGGCCCATGCGAATGGTGGCTGCAAGGGAGGCTTGTGATGCTCATGGCACACCCCGCCGTGCTGAAGAACTTGATCGAGCAGTACGAGACGCTGCGTGTCCTGCACGCGGAAGAGGGGCAAGAGGAGGTGCGCCGACGGATGGAGGACATTGCTTACACGCTGTGTGTGTCGACCGGTACCAGCGATATCGACGCGGCCCTCGTCGCAGCCCGGCACCGGCTGCCTGGTGCGCGTGTCGAGGACGACTCCCTCCTTGCCACCTGACTGCTTCATTGGTCGGTCGCCGATACTGCTGTAGCTGCTGGTCTTCACCAGCCTGGATAGTTCTCGCCGGGACAAAGCAGGGAGTCGTCTGCGTTGTCGGAGCCCGTCGTACCGGCCCCACGAGTACTGGGACGGACGATGACCGACAACGTGCTCCCCGCACCCGCGGGGATGGTCCCATCCCTTTTGTGTCTGCCGAGCGGCTGGCAGGCGGGTGCGGTCGGGCGGTTCGGCGCCATAGGAGGTAGCACCGCTCGTACCCTCGGGGTGTCTACGGCGTCAGATAGCGGGCGCCAAACACTGGAGGCGATACCCCGTGCTGATTGCTCAGCGTCCTTCGTTGACCGAAGAGGTCGTCGACGAGTTCCGCTCCCGGTTCGTGATCGAGCCGCTGGAGCCGGGCTTCGGCTACACCCTCGGCAACTCCCTCCGCCGCACCCTCCTCTCCTCGATCCCGGGTGCCGCCGTCACCTCGATCCGGATCGACGGCGTCCTGCACGAGTTCACCACCGTGCCGGGCGTCAAGGAGGACGTCACCGACCTGATCCTGAACATCAAGCAGCTGGTCGTGAGCAGTGAGCAGGACGAGCCGGTCGTGATGTACCTGCGCAAGCAGGGCCCGGGTCTGGTCACCGCCGCCGACATCGCGCCTCCGGCCGGTGTCGAGGTGCACAACCCCGACCTCGTCCTCGTCACGCTCAACGGCAAGGGCAAGCTGGAGATGGAGCTGACGGTCGAGCGTGGCCGCGGTTATGTCTCCGCCGTGCAGAACAAGCAGGTGGGCCAGGAGATCGGCCGTATCCCGGTCGACTCCATCTACTCGCCGGTGCTGAAGGTCACGTACAAGGTCGAGGCCACGCGTGTCGAGCAGCGCACCGACTTCGACAAGCTGATCGTCGACGTCGAGACCAAGCAGGCGATGCGTCCCCGAGACGCGATGGCGTCGGCCGGTAAGACGCTGGTCGAGCTGTTCGGTCTCGCCCGCGAGCTGAACATCGACGCCGAGGGCATCGACATGGGCCCGTCCCCGACGGACTCTGCGCTGGCGGCCGACCTCGCGCTCCCGATCGAGGAGCTGGACCTCACGGTCCGCTCCTACAACTGCCTCAAGCGTGAGGGCGTCCACTCGGTGGGTGAGCTCATGGCTCGTTCCGAGGCCGACCTGCTGGACATCCGCAACTTCGGTGCGAAGTCCATCGACGAGGTCAAGGCGAAGCTGGCCGGCATGGGCCTGGCCCTGAAGGACAGCCCGCCCGGATTCGACCCCACGGCCGCTGCCGACGCCTTCGGCGCCGACGACGACGGGAACTCGGGTTTCATCGAGACCGAGCAGTACTGAACGCTGCGCCGGCTTGCGGGGAGCCAGGAGGGCAGATGCCGCTGGATGTGAGCCCGGCGACGATCTACGGAGTCGTCCTTGGGCGGTCCGGAGAAGGGAGGTAAGCCTTATTCCCCCAGGTGAGGCGTCCAGCAGGACGCGAGGCAGGCTGCCCTTTCAACGTGGTTGCGCCTCGCGCTGACGGGACTGCAGGGCTCCGGGCGGTCCCCGCACAGTGCGCCCTGTGCAGGGACCGCCCAACACCGTGGTGTTTGGCCGTAATGCGTCTCTGTCGTGGATCTTGGGTGGCTGCCGTGACCTTCAGCGGACTCGTTCTCGTTGGTGGTGGGCGATGACCGGTCGGTCGGAGTTCCTCAGATCGGTGAGGGTGAGTCGTCCGGGTTCTGCAGGTCCGTTGCAGTCGGGACCCTGCAGGTCCAGCCATGTCAGGGTCAGCGTGAGGGCGTGGCGTTGCTCCAGGTAGGTGCGGTCCAGTTCGAAGGAAATGAGTGCTTCTGGAGTTCGGTGCGGCCTCCCAGCGCACGGCGACCCCAACCGTCGCGAACTGCGCAGGCGCCGGATCCTTCCGGTCATCAAGCAACTCATGATCGTGTTACGAGCTCATACGCTCCGCGGCTGACCGCCGAGACGGGCGCGCGCCGGGATGTGGCATGACACGGCCCGTCCTCGTCCAACGGCTGGACGCACGATTCCGGGGAAACCGGCCGCGACCAACAGGGCGCGGAGGCACGAACGAGCCCGAACGCGCTGACCCGTTCACCCGAGCTCCCGCATCCGGCGGACCGGGCTGGCCAGGACGATCGCCGGGCTGACCGCGGAAACCACCGTCATGAGCGCGAAGGCGGCACGCGTTCCCCAGAGTTCGGCCGCACCACCTGCGGCCAGCGCACCGACCGGGATCGCTCCCCAGGAGATGAAGCGGACCGTCGCCATCACGCGCGGCAGCAGCTCCGGGGGCGTGGCGGTCTGACGGTAGGTGCGGGTCACGATGCTCGTCACCACCACGGCCCCGGCGAAACCGGCGTTCCCCAGGGCGAACAGGACGAGTGCCACGGAGCGGCCAGCCAGTGGCATCAGCGCCGCGAAGAGCGGGGAGACCACCGCGGCCCAGAGCAGTGCCCGGCCGCTGCCCAGGCGTGTGACGATTCGGGGCGTCAGCGCCGCACCGATCAGGGTGCCGAGGCCCTCGGTCGCGATGAGTATGCCGACCAGGGCGGGCGGCGCCTCGAGGGTGCGGACCAGGAAGACGGGGGTAAGCGCCATGAGACCGCCGCAGACGAAGTTGACGGCGGTCGCGTCCGCCGCGCAGGGACCGATGACGGGATGATGGGTGACGTACCGCCAGCCCTCGCGGATCATCTCGCCCATGCCACGGCGCGGGCCGTCCTGCGCGGGGTGCGTGACCTGCGGCAAGCTGTTCATGAGCGCGGCCGAGATGACGTAGCTCACCGCGTCCACCACGATCGACGTCGCCGCGCCGAGCACCTGGACCAGCACACCGCCGAGTGACGGGCCGCCGAGCTGGGTCGCCGCTCTCGTTCCGGAGGTGAGGCTGTTGCGGGCGGTGAGCTCCTCCTTGCTGACGATGGAGGGCAGGAAGGTGGAGTTGGCGACGTCGAAGACGACGGACGCCAGGCCGACGACCAAGGCCACGACGATCAGTTGCGGCAGGCTCAGAACACCGAACGCGGCAGCCGCCGGCACCGAGGCGACCGCGACGGCCCGGACCAGGTCCATCGCGACCTGCGCCCCGCGCAACGGCAGACGATGCACGAGGACCCCGGCCGGGAGCCCGACCAGGATCCATGAGGCGTAGGAGGCGGCCGTGATCAGGCTGACCTCGAGCGCCGAGGCGTGCAGCACCAGTACGGCCAGCAGCGGCAGGGCCACCGCCGTGACGGCGTCACCGATCCCGCTCGCCGTGGACGCACCCCAGTAGCGCCAGAACGCCGCCCTCCGAGACGCGCTCTCCGACCGCTTCTCCTTCTCTTCCCGCCCCTGAACCACCGACGTCATGCCCGCCCCCTGCGACCGACCGAGTTAGTCTCTTTAGGGAACTCACTATACTCATGTGTCATGCGGTACACAGAGCTCGGCGACCCGGACTGCGCGATCGCACAGGCACTGGCGGTGGTCGGTGACCCGTGGACGCTGCTGCTGATCCGCGATGTCGCGGGCGGGACGCACCAGTTCGATGCACTCCGGGCCGGACTCGGCATCAGCCGCAAGGTGCTGACGGAACGTCTCAAGGCCCTCGTCGCGGACGGGGTGCTGGAGAAGCGCCTCTACAGCCCGCGTCCTCCCCGGTACGAGTACCACCTGGCGCCGGCCGGGCGCGGCCTGCTGCCGGTCCTTGTCGCCCTCCAGGACTGGGGCGCCCGCCATGTCATGGGCGACGGCGCCGTCTCGGCCACCAGCACGACCGACTCAGCCGAGACCCGGCGCGTGCACAGCCTGGTGGGACACCGGGTCCCGGAGCTCGAACTGGCCGGTCCGGAGGGCGCGCCCGTCGACCCGGTCGCCACCGACCGGACCTGGACGGTCCTGTACTGCTTCCCCGGTGCCTACGCACCCGGCGGGCACGACTACCCGCCGGGATGGGGCCAGATCCCGGGCGCCCGCGGCTGCACGCTGGAGTCATGCACCTATCGCGACCGGATGGCGGACTTCGCGAAACGCGACGTGCGGGTGCACGGGGTCAGCACGCAGCGCCCCGACCAGCTCGCCACCTTCGCGGAGCACGAACGGATCGCGTTCCCCCTCCTGTCCGACGCCGACCTCCAGCTCGCGGCGGCACTGCGGCTACCGACCTTCCGCGCGGCGGGAGTCGACCGGCTCAAGCGGCTCACCCTCGTCCTCGACTCCTCACGCACGGTGCGCGGGGTGCTGTACCCGCTGGACGATCCGGCGGGGTCTGTGGACGACGCCATGGCACTCGTCGACTCGCTGTCCGGGGCGTGACATCGCCACAGCCGATCCCGCCGTGGCGAGATCGGCCCGCATGGGAAGTTCTCGTCCTTCTTCGTGGTCAAGGGGATGTTCCGCCGCAAGGTGTAGATGGTGACCCGGAGCAGGTCATGCGGATGGCCCGCCGGATGGGGCGGCAGCCCTCCGAGTGATGCACGGCCGACGCAGCACGTGGTCCTCCCGCCGTCAGCGTGCACGGGACTTGCCGGGGCCTCCGATAGGCCCCGGCTTTCTCACGTTCCGGCAACAATGGCGCCGTCGTCCCTCACCACTGGCACAGTGTCTGCACCAAATCGCGCCACTTCTGGGGGGAATCGTGCGTACCGTCCCGGCTGTCGTCCTGCTCGCCTGCCTGCCTCTCACCGCCTGCGCCGCAGGAGCGGCGTCCGGGGCAGCTCCGGCCGTTACCGTGACGCACACGGTGCAGGCCTCGCCGTCGCCCAGCCCGACGACCGCGTCCGCCAGCCCGGCGCCGAGTTCCGCGGTCCCGGCTACAACGGTCGCCGCGGCCACGACGGCGCCTCCGGCGGCTCCCCGGCCACATCTGACCAACGCCTCGGCGGTCGTCTCGCAGTACTACGAGGACATCACCGATCATGACTACAGAGCGGCGTGGGCGCTCGGCGGCTCGAACATCGCCGGAACGACCTACGACCGGTGGGTGGCCGGCTTCGACACCACCGAGAGCATCACTCTGGGCACCATCAGCGAGTTCGGGGCATCCCGCGTCGAGGCCGTCCTGTACGCCACCCAGACCGACGGCACCCTGAAGACGTATGAGGGCACGTACACAGTGGCCGATGGCATCATCGTCGGCGCCTCGATCCGTCAGACAGGCTGACGGCAGATGCCGCCGAGCGGTCTGCGTGGTGCAGAGCATCATTCAGGTGTGACCGAGTCAGACACGACCGTGGGGATTCGCCCACGGTCGCCGAGCCGAACCGTGTCGATATCGGCGTCGCTCCGCCAGTCGTTGCTCTGCAGGCAACGGTTGCCCAGGGTCGGCCCGACCCCCGTAGACGATAGAGGGCCCGCGGTGCTGTCTGCCTGGTAGTTCACGTCCTGGAGACTCAAGGGTCGCGGCGCATGATCCACGTCTTCCACCGACGGCGACACATCACCGTCAACAGCCTTGCGTCAGCCGCCCACGCTGGTGGCCGTGGCAGGAACGACTGGATGCTGCTTCGCCGCTGAGGGTTGGGCCAGTACCTGCCTCGGAGGGATCTCCAGTAAGTTGCGAGCGGGGCTCGGGATCTGGCGCCGGTGGCTGGAGCGCCTCGGCCAGCAGTCGCGGTATCCCCTGTAGCGGCAGGGCGGTACCCACTGGGTGGGAGCAGTCATGGGGCCATCTTGAACGTCTCGGTGCGAAGTGTTCGCCCTCCGCGCTGACGACTGGGCGCAGTTGGCGCAACGCTGAAGGGCCACGGCGTGATTGCGAGCCAACCGCTGACCGCATCGGTGATGCGGTTCGCGGACTGTGACCTGCGAGTAAACGGCTTGCTGGCACCGGTGCGGCACGCCAGGGAAGGCGCCATGAGTCTGCGGCCTTGCTGGAGCGCCTGGCTCCTACACAGCCTGGCCGCGGCCGCGTGGTTCAGAAGACCGAGCAGGCACCACCCGCTCACCTTCTGGGAGGTGCCTGCCGCGCGCTGCTGTCGCGCCTCAGGCCTTGTCGACCATGGCGGCGTGTCCGGGTCCGTCGACCTGGAACGAGACGGTGTCCCCCGGATGGATCTCGTCGGGGTCGATCACGAGGTCGTCCACCGTGAAGTACAGCAGGGGACCACCTCGGTCGTTCTTGATCCTTCCCTCGCCCGGGCCCACGTTCCACTCTTGGATCTCGCCTTGGTCCATGGCTGTGTCTCCTTGGCTTGATGGGGGCAAGCCCCGGTCTCATGCCGGGCTCGCTCCCAGCGAACGCGAAGCCACGTGCGACAGCGACCGCTGTGCGTCGAATGGGTGACGACGGCCGGCAGCCCGCCGACGGGCGTTCAGCGCTCCCACACCTCCGGGCCGCCACCGTGCCACTCGATCAGCGGCGAGCTCACCACGTCTACGACGTCCAGCCCTTCCAGGCCGGCCCGCTCCAGGAACACCGCGAGATCGTGCAGGCTGTATGCGGTGCCCAGCGTCTCGCTGTCGACCTAGACGCGCCGGCCGCCTCCCTCGGCGGGCGGGAACACGATCGCGCGACGCTCAGCCATGGCCTCAGACTGCCTCAGTTGCAGCCGATGAGCACTCGGGAGACGGCTGTCAGCGGCGGCCGGTCGCCCCACGACTCACGTTGCCGTCCGTGGTTCTTTGTGGCCGAGCGCCACCAATCGGTGTAGCGTCGTAATCAGCAGTCGTGGTTCCGAAGTCCCGTTCGCCCGTGATCGCCATCGCGGGCGTTTTTGCTGTTCAACGCCTCTCCGGACCAGGGCGATCACCTCCGGATCCCGCACGGTGCGGGTCCCTATACGAGTCCCTCGAAGGAGACAGTCACATGGCTCAGGGCACTGTGAAGTGGTTCAACGCGGAAAAGGGCTTCGGCTTCATCGAGCAGGACGGTGGCGGCCCGGACGTCTTCGCCCACTACTCGAACATCGCCACCCAGGGCTACCGCGAGCTTCGCGAGGGTCAGAAGGTCGAGTTCGACGTTACGCAGGGCCAGAAGGGCCCGCAGGCGGAGAACATCCGCCCCCTGTAACGCCATACACAAGAGAAGCCCCAGCCGGTGCGTGCATCTCGGCTGGGGCTTCTTCGGTCCTGCCCGCCCCGCCAAAGGTTTCCGGTCCTCCGACGGGGCGGCCTTCTTGGGGCCACTGCCAGTTACCGCTCGGTCCGCACCATGAATCCACCCCGTGGCGGGTGTGCCTCCGTAACTCCCTGGCGTTTCTCGGGCCTGCCGCAGCCTTCTACTGCTACAAACGACCCGTCAAACTCACCATGCCGGCCACGGTCTAAGATCGCCTCTCATGCGGAACGTCCGGATCGCGCTTCTGGTGATGGGAGCGATCATCACGCCGTTCGTCGGGTTTGTTCTTGGCGCGATGGCTGCCGCCGTCCTCGCAAGGCCGCTGTCTGGTGATCCGGCCACCGTGGACACGGCGATCCCGCTGGTGGGCATCGGCGGAGCTGCTGCCGCTGTCATCAGCTGGACCAGGCTGCTGCGCTTTGCGCACTACCGGCACCTGCGACGGCTGCGGCGCTCCGGCCCGGCAGTGCAGGGGAAGGTCGTCGCGGCGCGCACCTCGTTTGCCAAGAATCCGCGGGGGCCGGGTCACTGGACGGTGCGCCTCGAGGTGGCCTGGACGGATCCCAGCAACGGATGCACACGCACGGCGAGCAAGGCTTTTCGGTTCACCGAGCGGAACAGGGAAAGCGCCCACGACTTCCAGCGTCTCCACAGCGCTGAATCGACGATCGGTGTGTTGCCCGGTCGGCGTTGTGGATTCTTGCTGGACGTCCCGGAGTTGCCCGCCTGGTGGGATCGCTGATCGGCACAGTTCGCCGGGTTGGCAGCCACAGATTCCGATGACCCTTCTCAATGAGGTTGTCATGTTGTTCGGGCTCACGAGATGATCTTGGTGCGGGCCGCTGTGGCAGGGGCTGATTGCGGCGCGCCGACGCGACCTGAAGATCCATCCCGCTGGAGCCGCCACCGCCGCGACTCACTCCGGTGCCAGGGCGCAACGCGGCTACGTGCGCCGCGCCCATGGCCAGGTCCTGGCGGACACGGTGGTCCAACGACCTGGGTGAGGACCGGGCGCTGATCGCGGTCTCGGGCGCCTCCAACCGGTCCAAGGCCGACCAGGACCCGTCCACGTGGCTGCCGCCGGCCGTCGGCTACCGCTGCACGTATGCCACCGGCTGAGTGGCGGACAAGACCCGCTGGAGTCTGAGCATCGATGCCGCGGATCAGGCCGCGCTCGTTGATGTCCTCAGCGACTGCGCGGACGTTCGCTTCACCGTCACCACGGCACACTGACGAGCCGACCCCCTGCGCCCCGGGCCGGTCGGGCCGTGCCGGGCGCTGACGCCCGCACGTCATGGTGTGGGCCCGCTCCACAGGGCCCAACCAGCATCGGTGATCTTTCCGGCGTTCCGTCACGTACCTTGTGGGCCGGCTCCTACCGTCGCCTCAAGGCAGGCTCACTTGGCTGAGCTCACTGCTGCGGCGGACGGCTAACCGGGTGTGAGGGCAGCGGCGAGGATCGCGGCTCGATCGCCGCATCGCCATACCACCGCGGTGTGGCGCGCAGGATCGCGGCAACGGCTTGCGCAGGGTTGTGGTGCAGGAGCTTTCGCTGCCGGAGGTCGCTGCCACGCACGCCTCGGCGGCGTACCCGCGTCCCCATGCCTCCGGCAGGAACAGGTAGCCGAGCTCGGCCCCCGCATCCGGACGGACTTGACTCCGGTGCTCCGCGTCCCGGCGGTTGAGCTCGAAGCGCCTTCGGGCTCATCACGGGTCGAGGGCCACCGAGGTACGTGCCCACCTCTGCCGATGCGAACAGCTCGATGAACGCCGCGGTCCAGGGCCTCGGACTCGCGGAGCACGAGCCGCTCGGTCCTGATCGGGGCAGGCGGTCATGCGACGGTTCCAGGCTCAGTCGTGGCGGGCAACCTGTCGCTCGCCCGTGGGCTGGAGCTCGGCCCTGCCGGCCTGCCCGCTGCTCAAAGGTTGCGCGCATGAAGGTAACCGTTGAGGGGATATGCGGGCGGTGCCGCGGGCAGGGGCTCGGTCAGTATGTGCCGGCACTTGTGCGCGACACGGCATGACGCCGTGTTGTCCACTTGGTGCAGGAGTTCCAGGCGTGTCAATCCGTCACGGGCGAAGGTGGTGAAGGCCCAGTCGGTGAGTGTCCGCAGCGCGCGGGAAGCGACTCCCCGACCGCGCGCGCAGGCCGCGGTCCAGTAGCCGACCTCGGCGGTCGGGGCTTCCCGGGCAACGCCCTTGAGGACGATGTGGCCCACCAATCGCCCCTCGCCACCGGCGGCTTCGGGCTCTACGACGGCGAATGCGAAGCGGTCACCGGTCTCCCACCCTCGTTGTTGCTCGCGCACCCACCGTGCCGCGCCGACCTCGTCGTCGATGCCGGAACTCGTGCGGCGGCGCAGGGAGTCATCCCGGTGCAGCTCGACCAGGTCGGCCGTGTCCGCCGCCCGCCAGGGACGCAACAGGAGAGCGGCCGACGACTGTGCGGCGTCCGTCTCCAGCAGGGCAGCGATCATGTTCGTCGGCTGCGTCATCGGGCCGCTCGCGCGCTCAGGGCTTGGACGGGCCAGTCGATCACTGGCGCCAGTGGTTCGGGGGCAGGCCAGCCGTTGATCACCGCGAGCAGGTCGAAGTACCGGTGTTTACGCAGGTCGTTAGCGGCTTCCGGCCGGTGCAACAGCCAGCCGTGCAGCTGGGCGTCGTCGGGGCGGCCGACCGCGAGCGCGCACCCCGCGGTCAGCGTCGCGACCACGGGATCGGCCTGCGGCGAGCTGGGGCTGATTCCGGATCTCACGGCCACTGCCACGTGTTCGCGGGCGACGGCGACGACGTCCGGGCGTGGTGGCGCGCCGGAGCCGTCAGGCAGATCGGCCACGTGGTCGTCGACCAGGCTTGGCATCGCGTCACGAAACCGGGGTCCAGGGACAGCTCCGCCGGCTCCACCCACGCCTCGACCTGTTCCTGTGTGGAGCTGTCGGACAGATCGGGAGTCATGGAACGCCGTACGGCGGCACGGCCGGACACGGCGTGACGGCCGTCGAAGACGATGTCGAGGAATTCGCCGATCAAGCGGCGTCTCGGCTTCGGACAGCGTGGCGAGCTGGTGCATGCGCTCCATCTCCTCGAAGGTGGGCTCGCGTTTGGCCGCGGCGGTCAGCACCGCTTGTCGCGGACGCAGGATGCTGATCTGAACGTTCAGGGCGGCGGCATGCTCGGCGGCGACTTGGCCGAGCGTAAGTTCCTGGTTCGTGACACGCCGGAGCACGTCGAGGCCGAGGCCGCGCTCACGCAGTGTGCGGACCAGGGCCGGGCGAGCGACGGCGTCCGGGCGTAGCGGCGGTATCCGGCGGGGGTGTGATCGGCCGGCGTCACGATGCCGCGGTCGGAAGAGAACCGGATCGTCTTCACCGTCAGCCCGGTGCGCCGAGCCAGTTCGCCGATCGAGTGAAGGTGCCGCCGTCCATGACCCCACTTTCATGTCTCCCCCAGCGGGAGGGTCAAGTCCTTGTTCTGGATCGCACGGGAGGAATACGCACGATCCGTCAGGACGGCGTCCGGGCGGGTCCTCGGTCTGCCACGTCCGCTCCGCGGAGCGCGGGGTGTCGGCCATGATGGCCTCGAAGGCCGGTGCGTCGCCCACCTGGCCTGCGGTGGGGCGGGAGCCAGGGCACGCATGGCTGTCGCTGTGCGTCGGGCGTGAACTTTCCTTCGCAGTGCGCGACGGTCAAGCCGACGCCTTGGACGAGCATGGCAACCCACAGCTCGGAACACCCTCAAGGGCCGGCTCAGCTTCGAACCGCACCGCGGCAGAGCCCCGGTTGAGGTCTTCGCCCGCACAGGGCCCGCACAGGACAACGACTCGTCGCTCTCCCTGCCGGCGTCTGGCACCACTGGACCACCGACGCCAAGATCAAACGATCCCTGATCGCCTACGACCACTCAGCGGGCGATCGAGATTGCGAAGGGCGCGAATCCGCTGGATCGGATCACGTGCGGCACAAACAGGATCGCGGCCTCAGCAGCCCGCGCAGTCTCGATCCCACCGAGGTCCGTGATCCAATCCTGGTGCCAGCCCAGGTCCGCGAGCAGTCCACGGACGACCTGCTTGGCCTGCGAGTCCTCGCCGGAGAGGAAGGCGGTCGGCGGCTGGGCAAGTGCGGCGGGCGCGGTCATCACCGTGAACAGCATCGTGTTGAGTGTCTTGACGACACGCGTGTCGGGGAGCGCTTCCTGGAGTTGCTCCGCGAGGCTGGAGCCGGGGTACAGCAGGTCAGCTGGCAGTCCGTCCGGTCCGTCGACGGTGGCGTTGGAGACATCGACGAGGATCTTGCCGCGCAGTTCCTCGCGCAGCGTGACGAGCCGCTCCAGCGAGCCGGCGCCCGGGGTGGCGTTGATGACGACCCGCGCTGTCCGGGCGGCGTCGGCGGCGGCGCCCGGCGCGCGGTCCGCCACCCTCACCTCATGTCTGGCCCGGGTGAGGGCTGCGGCAAGGCTGCCGCCGACGCGGCCGTTTCCGAGGACGGCGATCATGGTCATGCTGATGTGGTCCTTCCGGTGCTTGTGGTTCTCGTGGGAGTCAGCGGGAGAGCGTGGTGACGGCTGCGGTGTGCACGCCGGGCCCGGCGGCCAGGAAGCTCTCGCTCTCCGGTGTCCAGGGACGGCCCTCGGCGTCGGATATCTGCCCGCCGGCCTCGGCGACGAGCAGCGCCCCGGGAAGCAGGTCCGCGCGGGCCCCGGCGAACTGCCAGAAGGCGTCGATCCGGCCGGCGGCCACGTTCAGCAGGTGCAGGGTGGCGGGCACGGATGTCCGCACCACGAGCGCATCGAAGAGCATCGCGGTGATCGAGGAGCCGATGCGCCGCACGACCTTCTCGTTCTCGTCCGGCCTGGCTTGGCTGGTGGCCACGATGCTCAGGCCGAGGTCCGTGGTCTGGGAGACGTGCAGCGGGCGGCCGTCGAGGTGGGCGCCGGCGCCGGCGAGTGCGGTGTAGGTTTCACCGGTCAACGGCAGGTGAACTGCGGTGAGCAACGGCTGGTTGTCGCGCACGAGAGTGGCGGTCACCGCCCACTCCGGCAGGGCGTGCAGGAGGTTGACGTTGCCTTCGGCCGGATCCAGGACCCACCATTCGCCGGGGGGCAGGGCCCCGCCCGCGAGCTCGTCCTCCACCAGGCCGGCCTCCGGGCGCAGGAGGGTGAGGCGGGGGCGCAGGACGTTGAGGGCCGCGTCGTCGTTGGTGGCGAGCGCGCGCATCAGCTCTTCGCGGGTCTGGTAACGGGCCACCTCGCCGAACCCCTCCCGCAGCGCCGAACCCGCCGCGCGCACGGCGATCACGGTCTGCGCGAGCAGGTCGGCGTCGGACGCGGAGCCGGCGGTTGCAGCAAGTCCGGTGGTCTGATTCGACTCGGGCATGGCGGGTGCTCCCATCTGAGAAGGGGTGATGAGGCGGACCAGGCGAAAACCGTGTCTCTTTTCGCGCCCGCATCTCGAAGGCTAGGAAGGCCCATCATTAACTGCAAGTGCATGTAAAGCACGTCTAGGATGAGTTTCATGCAATTGGATTTGAACCTGCTCGCCGCGCTCGATGCGCTCCTGGAGGAAGGCAGCGTGGCCGGAGCTGCTGAGCGCCTGCACGTCACCGCCCCCGCGATGAGTCGAAGCCTCGGCCGGATCCGGCGCACGACGGGGGATCAGATCCTGGTGCGTACCGGGCGCACGATGACGCCGACGCCGTACGCGATCGCCGTCCGGGAACAGGTGCACGAGCTGCTGCAGCAAGTCCAGGGCGTGCTGGCACCGAGCCGCGAACTGGACCTCGCGACCCTCGAGCGCACCTTCACACTCCGCTGGCACGATTCACTCGTCGCCCTCAGCGGCCCCGCGCTTCTCGCGGCCGTATGCGAGCAGGCGCCGGGCGTGCGTTTGCGTTTCATCGCGGAATCGAGCATCGACACCCCCGAGCTGCGTCGCGGCGAGGTCGACCTGGAGGCGAACGCGAACCCCCCGACCGCACCGGACATTCGCGCCGATCGGGTGGCTGAGTCCCAGCACGTCATCGTCGTGCGGCGAGGGCACCCGCTCACCGGAGTCAAGGCTGTCACCGCCGCGCGGTACGCCGCGGCCGAGCACATCACCGTCTCGCGGCGCGGAAGGCTCGGCAACGCCCTCGACGACGCTCTCGCGCGGCTCGGCCTCACCCGACGGGTAGTGGCGACCGCGCCCACCGAAGGAGCCGCGTTCGAGTTCGTGCGCGGCTCCGACCTCCTCGTCACAGCCCCCGAATCGACGGCGCGTTCAGCGGCCACGGTTCTCGGTCTGACCCTGCTCCCACTGCCGTTCGAACTGCCGCCGGCCGCGGTGTACCTGTCATGGCATCAGCGCTATGACACCGACCCTGCACACGTCTGGCTACGCGATCTGGCGCGGACCGCGTTGGCGCCCCGACGTAACCCACACACTTAAAGATCTCTAGTCGTCGCCGGGTGCGGCTGGCTGCTCATCGTGGCCGTGATCTCCCTATTCCCCAACTGAGTGGGCCGCGAGGAAGGCGGTCGCTGCGAAGCTGGGCATCGGTGCCGCTGAGACGGTGCGGACGTGGGGCCGTGAGGCCGAGGTCGACACCGGCCGGCGTCCCGGTGTGACCTCGGAGGAGGCCGCGGAGATCAAGCGGCTGTGGGCCGAGAACGCCGAGCTGCGCCGGGCGAATGAGATCCTCAAGGCGGCCCCGGCTTTCTTCGCGGGCGAGCGCGACCGGCCGTCGAAGCGCTCGTAGCGTTCATCGACGCCCACCGGCAGGCGTTCGGAGTCGAGCCGATCTGCCGAGTCCTGACCAGCCACGGACTGAAGATCGCGACGAGCACCTACGCGGCCAAGAACCGTACCCCCAGCCCGCGGTCGGTCCGCGACGCGGAGCACGGTCGCCCGGTTGACGCCTGACCTTGGTCTTGAGGGTGTCCGACGCGGGAAGAAGATCCGCACCACCATCCGCGACGATGGCCATGAGCGGGCCTCTGACCTGCTCAGACGCGACTTCACCGCATCCCGTCCGAACGGCGGTGCGTCGCCGACTTCAGCTATGTCGCCACCCGGTCCGGCATCGTCTACGTCGCCTTCGTCGTGGACGTGTTCTCCAGGGCGATCGTCGGCTGGTCGGCCGCCACCAGCACGCGGGCCAAGCTCGTCCTCGACGCCCTGGACAAGGCGCTGTGGCGCCGCGACCGGGCTGGCATTCCCGCAGGTCCCGGGCTCGTTCATCACTCGGACGCGGGCAGTCAATACACGTCTTTCGCGTTCACCGCCCACCTGCCGGAGCTGATCAAGCCCCGAAAGCCCGGCACGGCCTGGCCGACGTCGAGCTCGGCACCGCGGAATGGGTCGACTGGTTCAACAACCAGCGCCTCCATACCGCCATCGGGGACATACCGCCCCGCGAACACGAGACCAACCACTATGCTCAACACCAGCCCCGACCGGCGGCTGGAGTCAACGCATAGAGCCTCCACCGATCCCGGAGCGCTTCAGGCTGCCTGGTCTGTGATCGTGGGCGTGTCCCCGCCCAGCATCTGGCTCGGGGTGCCGGGTTCAGATGCAGTCCTTTCAGACGATCTGGCTACCTGGGTGCCGCTCGCTGGGTGTCTCCGGTTCGGTGTGGTGCGCTGAGGCTTGCGCGACCTGCTTGAGCGCCGATGTCGTGGCCGGGTCACCGACCTTGGCGGGTTGCTCGTGCGCGTGGCGTCCGGGGAACTCGTGGTGGAAATGAGAGGGCGCCAGCTTGTCGCCGGGACCGTAGCGCTCCGTGTCAGTGGATTCCGAGGGGATAGGGCCGGGGCCGACCGCAGCAGGCGGCCTGCCGTCTGCTGCGATGTCGCCGTGCGGGTCTGGGGCTCTGTCGTCTTGAGCCGCCTCCTGCAGTCCGGGGCGTGGCTGGGTCAGCCAGGCGACGGCCGCCCCGGTCAGAGCCAGGGGCCATTCCACCACCCCGGTGATGGCGAGCACCCCGGCTCCGGTGTAGACCGCCATTCGGCGGCCGCGGGGAGAGATGGCTCCGATCCAGTCCAGTGCACCGCCGGCGGCCTTGCTCACCTGCTCGGTTCCGGGCAAGCGGCGAAGCCCCGAGCCGACGGCCCGCAAGGGCTGAGGAAGATCCGATGAACTCGCCTTCACCTGGCTCATAGCGAGCTCCCTCCGCGCGTCTTCAAAGGATGCCAGTCCCCGAGTTTCCAGATGTCACACCGCATATGCCATGTGGACAGTAGGCAGTGGTGGGCTCTCGGAGGGCGCGGGCTCTTGATCGTGAGGGGCGCGAGTCAGGAGTGGCCCGTTACTCCGGCTCCCCGCCGTCGGCGTCGAACACCTTGGTGAAGGTTGCACCGCACCGGCAGCGCGAGTATTCGACCAGTTCCCCGTCTTCCGACACGCTCAGCCCCTGGCTGAGCCGCACATGCACATGATCACCCATGAGGAGCTGCTTTCCATGACGCCCGTCGTCCGCCTCATCGTGGGCGCTGCTGTTTTCGCTGGCAATGCCGCAGCTCACACAGTTCACGCGTGCCTTCACGGCGCTTGATCGCGTGGCCGGGATCTGGCCGTGCCGCAGCACACCGTCCGGAATAGGCTGGATATCTGCGGTGAGGAGCGATGACGGTGCCTGCGCGACGCGGCAGGCCCGTGGCCGAACGGCGGTTCCCTGGCTGGAGCACGGATTCACGGATTCTCTCGCCGAGTTCAACGACCTCTTGGACGCGAAGCAGGCCCGGCGGGCGAAGTGGCAGGACGCGCCGCCGGTTCCTTTGAAGTGGGCGGCTGCGCCGATCCGATCTGCCGCGGCGTGCACTGACCGCCCGGCGTGAGCTTCGGTCGGCCAGGTGATCCCCGCCCGGCGACAGGGGCCGTTGTCGTCAGCCTGCTGTCATCCTTGAATCTTGACCGCGCAGGTGAGGCCCTTCCCTGGGTAACCGGAGGAGTCTGCGGGGTGGGAGTTTCCTTGCGCCTGGGTCGCCGTGGGAGGCGGACGTGGCGGGCCTTGCCCTGGCCGGGCCGGGGGGCGATGGTCACCTTGCTGGTGAGGCGGCGGACCATGGGCCAGCCGAACCCGCCGGCGCGACCGTCGAGGTCGGGGGCACGTTCCCGCGAAGGTGCTGGATTGAGGTCGCTGACGGCGGCGTTCACTGCCTCGGCAGTGAAGGTGAGTTCGAGGGTGTATCGGCCGCCGCCGTGGCGCAGGGCATCGGTGCTGAGTTCGGAGACCACGAGAGCGAGGGTTTCCACCGTCCCGGCCGCCGCTGCCGGGTCCAGTCCCTCGACGAAGCCGCGGGCGACGTGACGAGCGTGAGCAGATACCGGCGGGGCTGTCGCCTTCCACGACCACAGGGACCCTGGGGGCGTGCGTGCGTGTCGCCTCGGTGTCGGTGGCTGCCACCTCGCCCCGGATCGGTTGTGCCGCCAGGCTCAGCGTGTGCCCGCCAGGCGGGGGTGCAACCCAGAACAGCACTCTTCCGGGTGTATTTGGAGTAGAACTCCATGCATGTCCCTGCAAGAAAACCTGTCGTGGCCACAGTAGACATCGACCCCTCATGGGAGTACCGTTGTGCCGTACCCCGGAAGTCGATGAGGGCACGGCAGACACGAACTGCTGTGCGTACAGGTCAAGCAGGACGCGGCCCCCAGGGGTCGCGAGCAGTACCCGCGTATCCAGCAGTACAACCAAGTAACCGAAGGTAAGGAGCAGAGCGCCATCAGGATCGCCCGGGCGAGGAAGAAGTCCGCCCGGGTACCGCAGGCCCCGGATTGGAAGGTGGTCCCCGGTCACGCATCGCGATCCCCGCAGCCCCGCCCTCCCACGCGGAACCTGCGGACAAAGAAGGCCGGCACAGGTGGCGGTTTGTGGGTGTTGACCGGGGGGGGCCGGGGCCCCTGGCGGGGCCCCCGGGCCCCCCGACGCGTCCCCTGAAAGAAGAGGTCTATGCCCCCTGCCAGTTCCCGTCCCGTCGACAATCTCGATGACGACGACTACCCCGCCTACACGATGGGCCGGGCCGCCGAGATGCTCGGCACCACCCCCGCCTTCCTCCGCACCCTGGGCGAACACCGCCTGATCACCCCGCTGCGCTCCGAAGGCGGGCACCGCCGCTATTCCCGCTATCAGTTGCGCATCGCCGCCCGCGCCCGCGAACTCGTCGACCAGGGCACGGCCATAGAGGCCGCCTGCCGCATCGTCATCCTCGAAGACCAGCTCGAAGAAGCCCGGCGCATCAACGAGCAACTGCGCGCTCACGGCGGCGAGTCACAGCCGAAGACCACGACCTGATCACAACGCCGGCCGGCAGGCGGACAACACCGACCGCCGGCAAGGGAAGCCGACCGGCATCAAGGCTTCGAGGCGCGCGTTCAGGCTGCCTCGCGAGTTTGGCGCGGCCGAACAACAGCGCGTAGCCGGAGGGGAGCTGGCGCAGGATGCGGGCGAGCAGTTCGGGGCCGGCCCAGGCGGCCACGGCGGCGAGGACGGAGCCGGTGTCCCAGCGGGTGGTGGCCAGGCTGGCGCTGCTGCGGGTAGCGAGGTCTTTGACGAAGGCCCAGCCGGTCAGCGGCTGGGTGTCGGGGATATGTTCGGTGAGGATGCGTGCGGCTTGAAGGGGCAGGCGGGCGGCCAGTCCGACGCGTTCCTCGCCGGTCAGATGGCGTCCGAGTCCCGCAAGGACGAGACGCACGGCTTCCTCGGCCTGTTCCCGGGTGGGGTAGGCGCCTTCGTAGACTGCGGTGGTTGCCTTTCTCTCGCTGGGGTGCCGGTGCCCGCACGGATGTGTCGACATCGACAGTGGGGTGATCAGGTGGGCTGGGGTCGGCCGAAGAGCAGGTCGTAGCCAGCAGGAAGCTGAAGCAGGATCTGCTTGAGGAGGTCGTCACCGGCAGCGTCGGCGACCGTACTGAGGACGGCGCTGACGTCCCAGGCTGCGGTCTGCTCGGTGGCCCCCTCGATCCAGGCCGCCGTCGCCCGCACGAAACGCTCCGGCGGCAGCGGGTCGGCGCTTTGCAACGGATTGAGCAGGATCAGGGCGAAGCCCTCCGGCAGGCGCGCCGCCAGCTGGGCGCGGACCTCGCCGACCAGGTGTGCGCCGAGCAGGGCGAGGACCACGCGGGCCGCGCGTTCTGCTTCCTGCTCACTTTCGTACTCGCCGCGTTCCTTGATCTGGTCGAGGAACGCTTCGATTCGCAGGGTCACGTCGGCCGCCGCCCTTCTTCGGCTTCTGTGCTCTGGTGGGTGCGGAGGGCGGGTGAGGGGGAGATGCCCGCCCTTCGCTGCTGATCGGCCCCTGTCGCCAGCGGTCAGCCGGAGATCTCCTTGCGGCCGGATCCGACGCCGATGGAGATCTTGCGGGGCTTGGCACGCTCGGCGATCGGGATGCGCAGGGTGAGCACCCCGGCGTCGTAGTCCGCCTTGATGTGCTCGGTGTCGAGGGTGTCGGCGAGCACTATCTGGCGGGAGAAGACGCCCAGGGGCCGTTCCGACAGTTCCATCTGCACGTCGTCGCCCTTCGCCACGGGCCGGCGCTCGGCCTTGACGGTCAGCATGTTCCGCTCGACGTCGATGTCGATCGCGTCCGGGCTGACGCCGGGGAGGTCGAAGGCCACCACGTACTCGTCACCCTCGCGGTAGGCGTCCATCGCCATCGCGGACGGCCGCGACCAGGTGCCCGGACCCATCAGCTGCTGAGCCAGCCGGTCGAGTTCACGGAAGGGATCGGTGCGCATCAACATCGTGAAACACCTCCAGAAGGGTTCGGGCAGTTGCTGCCAATGCGCCTCACTGAAACCGTTGTAACATGTCATCCAATGGATGACAAACGCGATGTCACCGAACAGACGACGCGCTTGAAGGAGGTGCCCATGGCAGCAGCCGACCACCCGGCCTCTTCCAGCACCGGCGGCCGCAGCCCGGCCTCGTTCCTCGCCGCCGCCGCGGCCTTGCAGGCCATAGACGACGCTCTGCACGCTGCCCGGCAAGAGACCTCCGACGCCCCTGATACCGGCCCCGACCCGGAGCAGGCCCTGGCCTCGCTGCTGCTGCTGCGGCAGGTTCGCGAGCAGCTCGCCGGATGGGAGACCGGCCTGATCGAAACCGCCCGCGACGCGGGAGCCAGCTGGGCCGACCTCGCCCACCCGCTCGGCGTCGCCAGCCGCCAGGCCGCCGAACGCCGCTACCTGCGCGGCCGGCCCGGCCCCGCAGGAACCACCGGCGAACAACGCGTCCAGGCCACCCGCGAACGCCGCGCCGCCGACCGCGCCCTTGCCGCCTGGGCCCGCCGCAACGCCGCCGACCTGCGCAGCATCGCCGGTCAGATCACCGCCCTCACCGAACTCCCCGCCGCCGCCCGCGGCCCCGTCAGCCAGCTCGACGCGGCCCTCGCCCAGGACGATCCCGCTGCCCTCGTCCGCCCCCTGAACGCCACTCGCCCCCACCTGACACACGTCCACCCAGCTCTCGCCGCCAGGCTCGACGCCCTCACCGACACCACCTCCGCCGCCTCCGACTGAGTCGGTGCTCCCTGACCGGTACAGCTGCCGGCGCCGAGACGGATCTGCTGCCGGGAGGCGCTGTCAGGATGTCCGGGCACGGCACGGGCGACGGATACCGGCTGGCTGCGACTACGGGAAGAACGAAATGGCAGTATGACCAGCGGCACCATGAAGTGGTTCAACGCCGAGAAGGGCTTCGGTTTCATCGCCCAGGACGGTGGACCGGACGTCTTCGCGCACTACGCCAACATCATGGGCAACGGATACCGGGAACTGGTTTCGAGGGCGAGACGGCTACCTTCGACATTGCCCAGGGGCAGAGGGCCCCCACAACATCGTCCGCTGCGGCTGACGTCCGACCCGAGCCCGCATGATCCACCGTGTAGAGTGGCATCACCGACGCGGGGTGGAGCAGCTCGGTAGCTCGCTGGGCTCATAACCCAGAGGTCGCAGGTTCAAATCCTGTCCCCGCTACCAGAAGAAGGGGCCCGCAAACGCGGGCCCCTTCTACGTCGCCCCCAGGCAGGTAAGAGCACAGGGTGCCGTGCCCGCGATATCGTGCAGGGCCACTGAGGACCATCCCATCTCATGATCTGGCAGGAGATCCGCGTGCCTGAGGCCGCCGCCATACGGCGGCGCGGACGGATCGGGAGTTCGGGATCGTCAAGAGCGATCTCACGGCACTGCGCCTGCAGGTGGGCAACCTTGATCAGAAGGTGGGCAACCTGGACGCGAAAGTGGATGACCTCGCCGGGGAGGTTCGCGGCCTCACCGAGAAGATCGATCGAAACCAGGTGCAGATCGTTGAGCTGCTCACCCAGCTGATCGGGCGGAACCCGAACGCCGGCTGATCTCTCTATGGCTGCGGCCCGCGAACACCTCGTGTGTTTGCCGGCCGCAGCTGTATATGTGCAGGTCGGACGGTTGGGACGCGGCACGGGGGATGCCGTTCCCTTCTGCTGCTACTGGCTGTCGTGGAGGCGGTGCCGGCGGGCGGTGGCCAGCGTGCGCCATCGGGTGCGGGTGGCCCGTTCCCCATCCAGCCACTGTGGCGCCGTGTGGTCGGGAGGGAGGGGAGGCCGGCCATGAAGAAGGCGATGTCGATGTAGTAGGCGTAGTCACCGTTCCGGGTCTGTTCGCGCAGCCGGGAGAGGGCGGCGGCGAGTGCTTCGTGGTCGTCGAGAACGGCCTGGTGGAACGCCGCGGCGAGTTCGAGGGTGGGGGTCATGGAGGTGAGGCCGGCGATGTCGAGCTCGGTGCGCAGGGTGTGAATGCGGTCGTCGAGCGCGGGAGTGCCGGCGTCGCGGATCAGGGCGGCGATGGCCGCGTTGATCGTGGTGGCGCGCAGGTCGAGGCTGGCGAGGAGCTGGTGGGCGAGGTCGATTTCGTCGTCGGCCTGGCGGGGGTCGCAGAAGGCGACGGCGAGGGCGCTCAGGGCTTGGCTGTGTGCGGCTTCGTCGGCTTTGGCGTGTCGTTTGTGGACACTCACGAATTCACGCTCAAGTCGCATGGAGTGGGGAATTGCATGACCGTCGACAGCCACGGCGTGGTCCAGCGCAAGGATGGCACCGAGGAGCGCTCCTAATCCCGACGCGGCCCGGTTTCCCGCTGCATGGTTTCTCGGCATGACGCCCGACGCACTCACCAGCGGAACTATGACCTCACCACTTGATCGCGGCCGTCACTCGAAAGGAACCGCACCCACCTGAGTTCCGGCGGCCGGCGCTCGAGCCGGTGGGCTGGCGTCCGACCACCCTCGCCGTGACGATCCGCCGCTACCGACGCACCAGCTGTGGTCATGCATGGCGTCAGGGCACGCGCAAGGTTGCAGAGCCGTGGGCGAAGCTATCGCGTCGAGGGCTGCTGTGGGGGTTGGAAGCGATCGTGGCGGCGGTGATCACGTGGTGGGCCTCGTCGACGACGGCTTGGGCGTCGTAGGCCTGGATGTAGGCGCCGTCGCCGTTCTTCATGATCCGTGAGGTGGGGTCGGTGAAGTTGGCCTTGGCCTTCGGATTCGGGAGGGCCTTGGTGGCGCCTGCTCGCCGACGTCGGTGACGGCCTGCTTGTCGCTGCCGCCCGAACGGACCCGGCGGCGGCGTTCTTTCTCCTCGGCGTGGGGGCGGGCCTTCCCGGCGGTCTCGGCCTCGATCTGGGCTCGGGCGGCCTGCAACCGCGCGAAGCGCTTCTCGCGCCGGTCGAGCTTGGAGGTGTTGGCTTTCAGCTTCGTGCCGTCCAGGGCGACGCGGCTCATCTTGACCACGCCGAGTTTCTGCGCGAGGTGCAGGGACTGAAGGAACAGGCCGGCGAGCGCGTCCAGGTGGCGGCGGCGGATCCGGGCCATCGAGCGGAAGGGGGGGGCCTGGTCGGCGGCCAGGAACCGAAGGTGACGTCGTCCACGCATTTGCGATCGATCGCCCGGGACGAGTGGACGCCGGTGGTGTAGCCGTAGATCAGCAGGCGCACCATCAGGCGCGGGTCGTACGGCGGGAACCCGCGCTTATCGGCGTAGTTGGCCAGGATCGGCCACAGGTCGAGCGCCTGGTCGACCATGTCGGCGACGAACCGGGCCGGGTGATCCTCGGGCAGCCAGTCGCCCAGCGACGGCGGTGGCAGCAGGACCTGGTGCGGGTCGAACGCCGGAACCGCTTGCCCGCCGCCGCCGGACGTGCTTGTGGCCGTTTCGGTTCGACCGGCTCAGCCTCGAACAGCCGATTCTCATCACGCATTCCGTGATCATCCCGCACGAATGATCATAGGCCGCACACGGATTGCGGCTGCTGGGAAGCGCTCCTACGGCTGGTACCGGTAGAGGTCGCGCAGCAGGGCGATCTCGGCTCCGTGGTGCAGGAGTTCCTGGTTCACCCACCAGATGATGTCGATGAATGGCTCCTCCGGGTCGCTGCCGTGCGGGTATGTGCAGTGGCCGATCTTGTCGAGCACGGCATCGTCGGCGGCGAGCAGGGCCTCGCGCCAGGCTGCGGCGGCGGCTGAGAAGCTCGCGATCGCCCCGGCGGCGTCAGGGCTGACACGGAAGTCGTCCTTGGTGAGGGTGTGGGTGCCGTTGGCGTGGTCGGCGCGGACGGCCAGCATCTCGCTGAGGTGGGTCAGTCGCCAGGCGATAGTGGTGAAGGGCGGCGGCACGGGGTGCGGCGAGGCCGCCGAGTCCCGGCCCCAGTCACCCGCCCCCACCAGCATTGTGGCGCGTGCTCCAGGCCCGTCCACGTGGCGGCGGACCGACCAGCAATCGGGCACCGGCTCCCAGAGGTACTCCGCGTCGGTCATCGGGGTGGCCTCAACCTCGACTCCGTTGCCACTGTCCACCACCGGCCCGCTGATCCGGCCGAGCAGGCGCTCGCAGCCGAAGTCGAACTGGTCCAGCAGTGTCTTCAGGCGTGCGGGTGACGTGACCTGACGGCTCATCGCTCCTCCCCTTACCCTCGCGAGTGATCGGATTGCGGGTATCGGCGAGGGCGGCAGCCACAGTACCGACGGGGCGCCGCCGGTGCCCGCGATTAACAGCGTCTTCCGGATGCCGAGTCGGCTCCCCAACGCTCCGCTCGTCAAGCGGATGCCGTAGTTGACGGTCTCGAATGCTCCGATCCCCGCCGACCCCGACTACCCGTCCGCTTGCTTGGTACTGACCCACGCTCCTAGGGCGGGTGTCGGGTTGTGATGAGTTTGCGGGTTTCGCCCTCGCGGTCGTGCCTGATCCGGCAGATCATGTTGTGTGATGCGCCTACAACTGGCGGACGCCGAGTGGGAGTTCATTGAGCCGTACCTGCCGATCGGTGAACACGGCCCGCACCCCGAGCGGCTGCGCCGGCAGTTCGAGGGCGTGATCTGGCGGTTTCGGACGGGAGGCCAGTGGCGGGAGATGCCGCAGGAGTTCGGCGCCTGGTCGACTGTCCACAACCGCTTCCGGCAGTGGAGGGATGCCGGGGTGTTCGAGGCCCTGCTGGAGGGCGGGATTACGGAAGCCGAGAAGCGGGGTGAGGTGGGCTTGTCGCTGGTCAGCGTGGATTCCACCACCGTCCGGGCCCACCACGACGCCGCTGGGATGCACCTCGACTCCGACACGCTTGCCGACCTGGAGAAGGCCGCCGAGGAGGCAGCCGTGGGCGGGTCTTGTAGGTCTGGATGTCCGATGGTGGGCGCGGAGCCGACCTCGTCTTATCCACAGGACTCGATGGTCCGGGCCTACTCGAAGGATCGCTCCGCGCCCTGAAGGGCGACGGGGTCCCAAGCATGCTCGGAGCTCGCGGAAGAAGAGAGGCTCCACGGGCGGTCGGCCCGTCAGCCACGACGCCGAGCTCTACAAGGAGCGGAACACCGTCGAGCGCCTGATCACGCCAGTCATGTTGGAACCAGTTCCGAACATCTCGGGGACAGCGTTCAGGTCGGCTGCTCGTCAAGCTGCGGATAACCGATCTCGGAGATGTCCTGGGCCAGGTCCGCCAGGCTGACCTCAGGATTCAGCAACGATACGAGTTCCTGGTTCAGCGGCTGCAGCGCATAGACCTGGCTCGTCGCCCCCAGGTTGATCGAGACTTCGTAGTAGTCCTCGGCGAAACGCTGGAACGCTTCCGGAGAACGGTCGGTCAGGAGGGCGAACAGGCTCGTCGCCCCGTCAGGATCGACAGAGCCCGCAGGGAAGTCGATCGTCCCGTGGTGCCACCGCTCGTCCGTCGTTCCCCGCCACAAGCACGCCGTCACGACGGGCACACCCTCCTGATCGGTGAACGCCGGCTCCTCGACGAAGGACCGGAAGAGCTCGGGGACCTCGTCGACCACTCCTGGCCAGGGCTCGCCGTCGTTGGCAAAGGGGCTCATCGGCGATTCGTGGTCAAAGCCGCGCACATAGGCCCCGGCCGCCGAGAACACGATCGAGTACTCGTCCCCCGACCCGTTGCGCATCGAGGCTACCTCCTCGCTGTCGGCCCAACCGGCATCGAAGGAGTAGTACCGGCCTTCCCAGTCCGGGCTCAGGATCGCATCGAGCATCGCCAGCGAACGGCACAGGTCCCGCAGGTCGGCGATGGTGGGGAGCTGGCGGGCTACGTCATAGACAGTCACGTGCTCATCCAACCCGATGCCACCGACACCCCAGCCCCGCGAGGGGCGTCGTGAGCCACCCATTTTGGCTCACCAAGACCACCCCTTGATCACGACCGAATACTCGCCCCAGCAGGCTCGTCACGCCGAAGGCAGGCTCCTCCGGCCCCACATGTCCGCGGGTGCGCTGCTCCACCACGACCACCTCCTCGTCAGAGGTCCGGTGCAGCGCCGTGGTATCCACGCTGTCGATCACGACCGGGCTGGCATTCCACATCGCGCCGTATGCGGCCCGGATGGCCTCGCGGCCCTTGAACCTGGGAGGGAACCCGGGAACGGTGAAGGGGGCCTCATGGACCGCGTCCTCGGCATACAGCGCGGCCAGCGCGTCGGCCGACTTCTTCGTATGGCCTCTTGGCAGCGCATCACAGTGGTGTCCATATCGCTTCTCCTTCGGAATGGTCAGCTGGCAGGGCACCGGTCTGTCGTCCACTGACGGAGTTTCTCCGGGTTTCGCACCACCCAGATGTGCCTGATCCGGTCGTCGGCCACGTCGAACGCGAACACCGTCACGACGACGCCGTCCTGCTCGGCCACGAGACCGGGCTGGCCGTTGACCGTGCGTTCCAGGAACGTCATGGCGCCTTGCGCCCGGTTGGCGATCTCGATCCAGGCGCGTGCCACCTGCTCGGCGCCTTCGATCGGGTCCAGGAAGGACACGGCCAGACCGCCGCTGTCGGCGATCGCGGTGGCGTCCGGATCGAGCAGCCCGACGATGGCGCCGATGTCCTTGGCCTCCCAGGCCCTCTTGAAGTCTCTGACGAGCGCGGCTTGTTGGCTCGCCGGGGTCGCGGGTGTCCGTGCCGCGCCGATGCGGCGGCGGGCCGAGGAGGCCAGCTGGCGGCAGGCCGCCGGACTGCGGCCGGTGATCTCGGCGACCTCGCCGAAGGGGTAGCGGAACACGTCGTGCAGGATGAACGCGACGCGCTCGGCGGGGGTCATCGACTCGAGCACGACCAGGAAAGCCATCCCGACCGACTCGTCCAGCGTGACCCGATCGGCGGGGTCGGCGGTAGTCGCCGTGGACCCGACGATGGCGGCAGGACGCAGGTCCGCCCACTCGGCGGGCTCGGGCAGCGGCTCAGGGATCCACTGGCCCACGTACGTCTCCCGTCGGGCCCGTGCCGAGCCGAGCAGGTTCAGGCAGATGCGGCTGGCGACCGTCGTCAGCCAGGCCCCGGGCGAGTCGATGGCGTCCCGCTGCTGCGCCGGCATGGCGTACCAGCGGGCGTAGGTCTCCTGGACGGCGTCCTCGGCCTCGGCCAGGGAGCCCAGAAGCCGATAGGTGAGGTTGATCAACTGGCGCCGCTCGCTCATGACCGCGTCCAGGTCCGGGTCGCGTCGTCCCCGCCCTACATCAGTGGCGTTCAGTCCGGATCGGATGGTCATGGTGCCCAACGCTCCTTCGGTCGAACTTCCGCCCTCACAAGTCCGACAAGACAGAACGCCGGGATGTGAGGTCAACGCGCCGCCTCACATTCGGGCACGGCGCATTGTCGGAGTTGGTGGGAGACAAGCACATCACGAGCAGGAGGAACCATGACCACTTCCATCAAGGCCGCGCAGTTCGCCTCCCCCGCGCCGGCGCAGCGTCTGGAACGGGCGGCCGCAGCGCTGACGGAACACGGCTTCGTCGTCGAGATCCTCGACGACGCTGCCGCCGCGAGGGCCCGTGTCGAGGAACTCATTCCCGAGGGCGCGAGCGTGTTCACCGGGGCCAGCGAGACGCTTCGCATCTCCGGCATCGACGACGACATCAACACCAGTGGTCGGTACGACTCCGTCAAGGCCCGAGGACGGCAGATGGACCGGGCCACCCAGAGGAACGAGATCTGGCGGGCCCTGTCGGTCCCCGACTTCATCGTGGGCAGCGTCGCCGCAGTCACCGAGACCGGCTCCCTGGTGGCCGGCTCGGCCAGTGGAAGCCAACTGCCCGGCTACGGCGGAGCCGCCGCCCGCGCGATCTGGGTCGTCGGAGCCCAGAAACTGGTGCCGGACCTGTCCACCGCACTGCGCCGGGTCGAGGAGCACTGCCTGCCTCTGGAGAACGAACGCGCCCAGAAGGCCTACGGCGTGCCCAGCGCCCTCAACCGGATTCTCATCCTCAACGCCGAACCCGACCCCGGCCGCGGCACCGTGCTGCTGCTCCGCGAAGCCATCGGGTTCTGAAAGACCATGTTCGTTTGGGCACTGTCCTGACGATATTCGGCGTCAGTAGGCTTGCGGTGGACGCCGGCCCTGACGCCGCAGGTCGGCGACCGACCGACGCTGCGAACGACCGGTTGGACGGGCAGCGGCTCAGCAGAGCCGGTGCGTGGCCGCTGTCACCCGCCCGAGGAACTCCCGTAGGGGTGCCGTTGACGAACGTGCCACCAGCCCCAAACGGGGCCGATCGCGCTGGTCGGTCGGCAGGCCGCCCAGGGTGAGGCAACGCGGCGGCCATGGTTGTCTTGGTGATAGCGACTCGGTTGCCCTTCAGCTCGGGCACGTACTTGTAGATGGTGTTGCGGCTGACGCCGAGGAGCCGGCCGATCGAGGTGACGGTGTTCTCCGGGCGAGTGAGCAGGTATCGGGCGTGACGGATCTGCTCTTCGGTCATGGCCGGCGGGCGGCCGAGGCGGGCGCCGCGGGCGCGGGCCGCGTCCAGATCCTCGTTGGTGCCCTGGACGATGAGCTCGCGGATGAACTCCGCGAGGGCGGCGAAGACGTGGAAGACCAGCCATCCGCCCGGGGTAGTGGTGTCGAGGGTCTCGTGGAGCGAGGTGAAGCCGATGCCACGCTTGGGGTGGGAGGCGTTGCGGGTGAAGCGGCGCAGGATCGCCTCGGCGGAGGCGGTCCGCGTACGGATCGCGGTGGCGTACTTGATCATCTGGTCGTACTGCTGGGCGATGAGTTCCCAGCGGATCGGGCGGGTCAGCGCCGGGGGCAGCTGCGGGTAGGCGTCCGCCTCGCCGGCCACCGGCCGGTACCGCTTCACCTTGTTGATCCGCTTGATCCTGGGCAGAAGGTCGAAGTTCAGCAGCCGCGTGATGCCGAAACCGATCTCCGACTGGCCATGCGAATCGGTGTAGTTGGCCTCGACGTCCATGGTGGTGCCATGCCGCATCGCGCCCTTTGACCATCGCGGCGACCTCGGAGGCGGTGCAGTTGGTCAGCGGGAGTGGACGGCCGGGGACTACTTCTCCACGTGCCAGTAGATGAGTACCCCGAGGCCGCCGTAGCGTGAGTGCCACTCGGTGAACAGGTTCTGGTCGTAGGCGCGCACATGGGTGGAGTCGGAGGCGACCGCGGTCGAGCCCTGGCCCCACAACTCGGTGCTACGGGCGGCGAGGGCGGCGTTCGCGATGTTCACGGCGATGGTGCGGGCGGCCTCCGCCGAGAGGTAGCGATGCCGGACGTAGCACGGTTCGTCCTCGGTGTGACCGTGGCCGCCGGAGGCGACGGCCTTGATTCCGGTGTTCGTGCCGTAGGCGTAGATCACCAGAAGCAGGCGCTCGGCCAGGACCTCCGCCGGAAGGCTGCCGCCACCGGAGACGGAGGTGAACGCGTCCAGGCACCCGGTACGCAGCACGGGCTCTTTCAGCATGTCGATGAGCGGCACAACGTCCCACCGGCGCTGTACCTCGTTCTTGATCCGTCGCAGGTTGCGCGGCTCGGGCTGGGCCTCGGGCGGGGTGAGCCGGATCGCCCCGGAATTCCGCTCGGCGATGTCCAGCCGGCCCAGCTTGGGTAGCCGGTCGTTAAGCAGCGTCAGCTCGGTGGTCATCTGCTCGCGCAGCTCGTCGACGAACACGGCGGCATCCAGGGGCTTGCGCAGCTCGCGGTAGTTCTCCTCGCGCCGCTCGGCGAAGTCCTGCGGCAGGTCCTCATCCGGGTTGCGCCACTTGTCGGCACCGACGACCTCGTAGACCATGCGTACCATCCGACGCCGGCCCCGCTTGTCGGTACGGTGGACAACCTCCGCCCAGTACCCGCCCAGCGCCTTGTGCACCGGCACCGTCTCGCCCAGCGGGTAGTACGTCGTGTTGCCCGCCCCCGCATACCGGGCCACCAACGCCAGGGCCTCGACCACTGGCCGGTGCGCGTGGTTGGACGAACGGAACTCCCGCACGTCCGGGCGACTGCCCTCCGGCCTCAAGGTCGGTCACTGCCTCAGGTGGCGCAGGCGACGGCAGCTCGCCGGCCATCCTGCGCTCGGGTCCAGGCACTCATCAGCAGGACTTGGCGGTGGCTTCTGCTCCGAGCAGGTCGGGTAGTTCACGCATTGCGTGGAAAAGGGTGGTCCCTGGGCCGGCTAGTTGCTCGGCGGAGTTCACCCCGCCGGTAAAGCCGTAGGTCCGCATGCCGGCGGCGCGGGCGGCACGAAGCCCGAAGGGGCTGTCTTCAATGACCACGCAGTGCTCGGGGGCGGCGCCCATCTGGGCTGCTGCCCAGAGGTGGAGGTCGGGTGCGGGTTTGGGACGCGTCACGTCGTCCGCGCTGAAGAGTCGCCCGGTGAACAGGTGCAGGAGACCGGCGCGGCGCAGGGACCGGGTCATTTTGTGGTGGCTGCCGTTGGAGGCGACGCAGTAGGGGATGGTGAGCTGCTCGATGACGTCTTTGACGCCGTCGACAGCGGTGAGTTCCGCCTCCACCAGGGCCCAGTAGGCCTCCTCGAACGGGACCTGCCAGTCGTCCGGGAGTCGGCGGCCGAGGTGCTGCTCGATCTGTTCGCGCATGTACTGCCTGGAGTGGCCGACGAAGCGCTGTGCGATGTCCTGTGGGGTCAGGGCCCAGCCGAGTTGTGTGATCAGTGCGGAGTCGACGCGTACCGCGAGGCGTTCGCTGTCGACCAGGACGCCGTCGCAGTCGAAGATGACGAGTTCTATCGAGGGGCTCATGAAATGCCGCTCCATGGAGGTGAGTTGGCCAATATCGTTGCCTTCGGCGACACCGGAGGGGTCGCGGTGCGGAGTGCGGAGGAACAATGGGCACCTGGTCGGTTGAGGTAGCGGTCTCCTCGCTGGTGGTTTCGGACGAGTCGGTTCAGGCGGCCCGCGGGGCCTTGAAGGACATCCGGGGGGACCTGGCGGGCCTTCCGGTCGTGGCCGGCGGGGTGGATCGGGTGGCGGACGCGTCCGTGCCCGGCCGCCAGGGCGGTGACTTGCTCCGGTTCGCGCTGGAGATGGCCCCCGGGGCGCTGGACGCGGTACTCATGGTCATCCGGGCGCGGCGGGAGGCGCGCTCCAGTGGCGCCTCGGTCCCCCTGGAGACCTCCGTGCGTGTCACCGGTCCCGACGGTGTGGCGCGCGAGACGGTACTGAGGGGCGACGCCGATGACGTGGTGCGCGCCCTGCGCGAACTGCAGGATGTGCAGGGCGACGACGATGCGGCGGCAGGAGAGGAGTGACGCCAGGGACTGCGGTTCACGCGCCTGCCTGCTGCTCCAGGGCGGCGATCTCCTCGGCGGTGCGCAGGGTGTTCGGGTGCTCGGGCCCGATGGCGTCTTGCTGGTCGCGCAGCAGGTGGCGCAGGTTGTCGAGGGCGCCTGCCGCGTCTCCTTGCGCGGCTTGCCATTTTGCCTGGTTGAAGCGGGTGCGCAGGGTGTCCTGGTGATGGGGACCGAGGACGGATTCCTGCAGCGGGAGGAGTTCGTCGGCGAGTTGGCGGGCACGGGCGAAGTCGCCGGCCGCCCCGGTGAAGTCGATGATGTTGTTGACGGTGCGCATCGTGTCGGGATGGGAGGCGCCGAGGCTGCGGGTGCGGCGTTCGCGTGTTTCCTCGAGGATGCGGACGGCTTCGTCGTAGCGACCCATGACACCGGTCCACCGGCCGAGGTTGTTCAGCGTGCGCAGGGTATCGGGGTGGTCGGGGCCCAGGACGCGGATGCGGGCGGGCATGAGGTCAGTGAGAATACGGATGGCTTCGGCCGGGTCCCCGTTGACACCGCTCCACAGGCCGATGCCGTGCTGGGTGCGCAGGGTGTCCGGGTGGTCCTCGCCGAGTGCTTCGATCTGCTGGGGTACCAGATCGCGTAGGAGCGCGAGGGTCTGTCCGGGCCGTCCAGCTTCCCCGTTCCAGTAGGCGATGCTGTAGCGGGTGCGCAGGGTCTCGCGGTGCAGGGGACCGAGCTGGCGGGTTTGCAGGGGCAGGAGCGCGCTGAACTCCTCTACCGCTTGGGCGGCGTAGCCGGATTCCCCGGTCCACCGGGCCAGGCTGTTGCGGCACGCGAGCGTCTCGGAGTGCTCTTCGCCCAGGTACTGGCGGCATTCCTGCAGAACTTCGCGGATCTGGTCCATCGCCGCCCGGGGGGACCCGGCAAGCCCGGTCCAACTTCCGAGCGCGTGCCGGGCCTCCAGCGTGAGTTCGCTGTGCGGGCCCTGGGCCGTGCGGATGCGCGGCACCAGATCTTGGAGGAGGTCGCGGGCTTCCGAGGCGTGGCCGGAGACGCCCCGGGTGAGTGCCGCGTCCAGTTCCACACGCAAGGACAAGGTGTCGTCGGTGCCCAGGATGTGCGTGACGTCGGGCAGGAGCCGGCTGTAGAGCTCGGTGGCGGATGCGAACAGGCCGCAGCGGCTGGTCCAGGAGGCGAGTTCGCGCCGGGCTCGCAGGCTGCGCAGGTCCGCGGGGCCCAAGGTGTGGGTGATGGTGCGGGTCCAGCGCTCCCAGCGGAGTCTGTTCTCGCCGGCGAGTGCTGCGGGACGGCCGATCAGCACGTCGAGGGCGCCGTCGGGGTCTCCTGCCTCCCACCGGTGGGTGGCTTCGCTGCGCTCCGCGTAGGCGCGCACCGGATCGTCGCCGCTGTTCCTGCCATCGGCCATGGGAGCGAGCTTAGCCAGGGCATCGGCGATTGCCGAGTGGGTGCGGACGGCGCTCGGAAGCGTCAGAGTCTGCGAGCGTTGCAGGTGGTCGATGAAGGTGGGGTGGATGGCGGTGAGCTGCTCGCGGTCGGTGCCGGGTTCGACGCGCTCCACCAGGTGGTGCAGGGCGACCAGAGCCGTGCGCACGCCGGCGACGGTCGAAGGGCCTTCCAGGCTTTCGGATGCGGCGCGCAGCACTGCCAGGGGCACCAGGACACTCTCGCCGCCGTAGGCCAGCACGGCCAGGATCGCGGCCAGGTTCCTGTCGGTGTTCTCGCGCTGCTCGCGGCCGTACTCGCCGAGGGCCCGGGTCAGGAGCCGGTCGTAGAGGTCCTCGCGCGTGGTGGGCAGGCCCGTGTCCCGGTCGGTGTCGCGCTCGGAGCGGCCGCTGAGCTCGTTGCACAGCAAGGTGACGATCAACCAGTTGCCTTCCGCGATCCGCACGATGCCGGGGACGTGCTCGACCGGGACGTTCCTGCGCTCCACATACCGGCGGACCTGTTGCACGGTGGACGGTGGCACCGCCACGCACTCGAAGCCGACCGGAACGATGGCCGGGTAGCCGTACTCGGGCCGGTGACGGACCGACACCACGGTGCTCACGTGGCCGTAGCGGTGCGTGTCGCCGAGTTCGGAGATACATTCCGTTACGGCCGTCTCGGCCTCGGCAGGAAGCTGGTCCAGCGCGTCGATGACCAGGAGGACCTCGACATCGCCCGGCAGATGCCGCAGCGGCCCGGTCAGCCAGCGCTCGGTCGCCGGTAGCGCTTCCACCTCCTCCTGCTGCATGGTCCGCAGGAAGGCTTCCTCCGCTTCGACGAAGGCGTCGCGGGCCGACATGTACAGTTGATCGTTGATCTGCCTGGCGAACTCCTCCGGCGTGGTGTCGGCTGCGATGGGAAAGAACGCCACCGCCTGGCCGGGTAGCGACGGATCCCGGTTCGGGCCGGCCCGGCCCGGGTCGATGCGGTCGATCGCCGTCATCTGCAGCGTGGCGCTCTTCCCGGAGCCGCTAGGCCCCAGCACTGCCACCCTCCGGTGCTCTCGCACGGACTGCGCCACCGGGTCGTGGCCTTCGGGGCGCTGATAGCGACGGTGTATCTCGTGCAGTCCGCCTTGCCGGCGGGTGACCCGGGCGACCAGATCCTCCACCAGGCCCTTGCGGCTCGCGCGGTTCGCGCTGATCCACAGACCTGCGTCGTCGCTCTCGTCGTGGATGAAATGGTGCGGGAACTGGTCCTGCCACCGCGGGATGTGGCGCTGGAAGTCCGAGGCCCTCAGGTACCGGCCGGCGTCGTCGATGCCGGCCTCCAGGTGCTCGCCGACCACCCGGCTGAAGCGCGCCTGCCAGCCCGACTCGTAGCTCGTGGCGGTGGACACCGAGATCCGCTTCATCGGCATCGACCACCGTCGCTCGCCGGCCAGCCGCCCCGATTCGCACGTGTCGATGATCAGGATCACCCCGTCCGAGCCGGGGAACTCGCCGTGGAGGGTACGCAGACGCGCCCCCAGCGGGTATCCGCGGGCCGGCAGCGCATCCAAGCTGACAGGGTGATCGGCCGGGATGAAGTGGTACAGGTCGTCGTCGAAGTCGGAGGAACCGTGACCGATCAGGTACAGCACCAGTGTGGACCCCGTGCTTGACGCGTTCTCGAAGGCTTGCTGGATCCGCTCCTCCAGGACCTTCTTCGGCGGATCCCGCAGCACCCGCAGCCCCGCCACAGCGGGTTCGCACGCCCCCAGGACCGGGTCGTACAGGGCAGCCGCGATAACCTCCGCGGCTTCGTGCATGTACGCCTGATCGTCTTTGTAGGCGAGCCAGCGCGCGCTGACCACCAGCCCCAAACGCCCCGACTGACCCACGGCGCCCCCTAGGCAGCGACGACCCGAACCGCAGCGACAGCGAACGACTGTAACGGACAGCGCAGTTGGGTGTACTTCGTTCGATCGGACGGGTCGTGCACCCCGCCCCACCACGGATGCCGTGTCAGCGTGACAGTGCGGGTGCCGACACATCCACATCATCCGTGCAAGGGTGCAGCCTTGAGGGCCGATGTCTGGCCGGGTCGCTGCTCGTTGCGCGACCTTCAGGAGGGCAGGGGCCGGGCGGCATCTTGATCCCTCGTGCTGCTGGCCGCGTACCCTCGGCTCCGTGCCCCGCCACCCGAAGAGGCTCCGTCGGTTGGTTGCCGACGCGCGCGCGTACCTGTGGACTCTCCGCCACAGCCACAGCCACAGCCACAGCCACAGCCACAGCGTGGCGGTTGGTAGCCGGTCCTGCTGCGAGACCCTGACGCTGTACCCGCAACCGGCCGGCAGTGGCGGCCCACTGCGCATCGTCTTCACCGAGGGCCCGGGCCGGTATGTCCCGGGCGGGGCTCCCCTGGGCTCCGGAGACGTGGGATACGTCCGGGGTGCCTCCCTGAATCTTCACGAACCGGGCGCCGTCCGAGCTCTGCTCGACGCGGCCTCGGCCCGGGGGTGGCAGCCAGAGATGCGGCGGGTGGTGGCGATCGACGGCTGGTCCCTTCTGGAGGCGGCAGCCGCCGCAAGGGCCGGGGCCGCTGGCCCCGCGGCCCCGCAAGACTGACACCGGTGACTTTGCTGATCCTCGAACCAGCCCCAAGCACCGATCAAACTCCGTTGAGACTGCTCAAACTCCATCGGGACGGGACAGTTTCGTACACCCTGCTCCAGCCCGCCGGGGCGGAGGACGATGGAGTCATGGGCGAGCACGACAAGGACCAGGACGATGTCGCCGAACCGGCGCGGCCGCCGCTGACGACCGTGCAGGCCCGGGAGGTGGCGGCCGGGCTCTGCGAGGCGATGGACGACGTCCGGCGCTCCGTGGCGGTGCTTGCCGTCAGGGTCCGCGACGCTCACGACGCCCGGTCTGGCTCCCGCTCGGCTACGGCTCGTGGGAGGCGTACTGCGACGCGGAGTTCAAACACCTCGCCGACCTCCGCGCGGGGACCACCGAACCGGTGCGAGCCGACACCCCGAGCCCTCGCAAGATCACCTCGTGGATCATGCGGCCCCGCGAGACGCTCACCGAAAGCCAGGCGAGCGACTCCTCCAAGTCCGCCTCGCCTGCCCGGACATCACCCGGGCCTGCGGTCTCGCTCGGGCGTTCGCCGACCTGGTCCGTCACCAGCGCGGATACCTGTCGCTGGAGTGGATCCGGCAGGCCGAGCAGGACGCACCGAAGCCCCAGCACCCGCGCTACTCCTACGGCCGCTGTGATCGGTGCGCCCTCGCCGCCGTCTTCGACCACCTCACCCCGTCTCCGGAGGCTCGACGCGTACTGGCCCCACTCCGCGACGCACTTCTGACCGGTCCGCGGCCGGCGAGCTCGCTCAGTTGGCTGCGCAAGAATCCCGGGCTGCTGATTGCCATGGGCACCGGCACCATCCCCGTCAACCACGCGGACGCTCTCCCCAGAAGCCGCACCACCGAGACCGTCCGCGGCCAACTCGTCGCCACCGGATGCCTGTCGGCCCGCAACACCTACGCTGCAGACTTCCAGCGCTGGGTGACCGACCACCTCGCCACAGCAGAGTCGGCCGACCAACGGCTCATCCTCCACGAGTACGGCACATGGCGGCTGCTACCCAGGATCCACCGGCCCCGAGACAGCAGGCCCCAGACCTATTCGACCTTCCAGTATGCCAAGGCCCGGATCAGAGCCGCCCAGTCGTTCCTCACCTGGCTCGCCCAGCACGACACACCCCTGGCCGAAGCCACCCAGACAGACATTGACGACTTCCTCTCCCGCAACCCACAGCACCTGGGAGCGCTGGAGGCATTCCTCCGCTGGACCACACGAACCCGCAAGAGCCGCAAACTCGCCTGTCACAAACCGCGCAGCGACCAACCGAAACCCGCCCTTACCGCCGAGCAGCGGTGGCAACTGCTCCGCCGCGCGCTCCACGACGACGCCCTCGAGCCCGCCGACCGCCTCATGGGCGCACTCATCCTCACCTACGCTGCTCCGCTGACCAAGATCCTTCTGCTTCGCGCCGACGACATACGGGTCAACCACAGCAGCTCCGCCAGCGCCGTCTACCTCACGCTCGGAGAGACCGAGATCCACCTACCGCCCGTCCTGGACCAACTCGCCATCCAGCAGCGCCACCGTCCGCCTTCGCGCGCTCGGACTTCCTCCTGGACCAGGTCGCGCGCCCGAGCGCTACTGCACCTGGCCGCACGCGTCGAGGCGCCCCTCCTCGCGCAGGCCCTGGGCATTACTGCGGGCACCGCGGTCCGTTGGTCAGAGTTGGCCGGGCGCACCTACGGCGGCTATGCCGAGCGCGTCGTCCGTGGTCGGGCGTTCAAGCATGACAGTTAGGGTCGCTGTCAGATCCTCGAACTAGCATCCCCTCGTGACCTCTGAACTGCTTGCCTCCCTTTCCGTGCCGCTCCCGAAAGGGCGGATGATCACGTCCGATGAAGGCGACGGCGACACGCAGCCACTGTGGCTGAGCGACGCTCCGGTGCCGGTCGAGCTGTGGGCTCGTCTGCTGGCCGAGCACGGTACCTCAGGCCTTTGGCCGCTTCTTCTTGACGCTCATGACCCGAGGGACGCTGAATTCCGGCCCTGGGGGTCCGGAGAACTCTTCCCTGAGCCCATGTCGTCTCCCGACGCGCACGATCCGGCCGAGCTCCTCGCGCAGTGGTGGATTCAGTTCACGAAAACCGACGAGGACGACGACCTGCTGACCCCTGACAAGCGGCTCGCCGTCACCGCACCGTTCGGACAAACCTGGCCAACCCCGGTCCTCAGCCATGAGCCCGTGGCAGGCGCCGATGAGATGGCCACCGAGTACGCGGAGGTCTTCTACAACCAGCACCCTCAGTCGCGCCTCGGCCTCGTCACCGCTCTGTGTGGTGCTGACGCACTGACCGCCGCCGGCTGGGACGGTCCGGCCAACTACGACAACGACACGGCCAAGTTCTCCGCCGTCGTGAGCAATTGGGAGCGCCGCTTCGGCGCGCGCGTCGTAGCTGTTGGCTTCGGCACCCTCCACCTCAGCGTCGCGGCGCCCCCGGTGGACACACAGGAAGCCCTGCTTGTAGCCGCTGAGCACTTCGCCTTCTGCCCGGACAACATCTGGCAGGGCCCCCGTCCTTGCACCCTGGCCGCCTATGCGGAGCGCATCGTCGGTATGAACAGCTGGGATTTCTGGTGGGACTGACCCTCTGCGCGGATCCGTCGAGAGTGCTCACCCATGCCCTGGGAGGAACCTGCGGGATCGACTCGGCGGAACGGCTCGTCCACCGCCGTGTCTACAGAGAACCGCAAGCGGCTTGGACCAACGGCAATGGGCTATTGCCGACACAGGAATCCCGGACACTTCTGCATCCGGCCGATCCGGAGCACGGCCGGGCTCGGGCGTGAACAAGCTGAAGGACCCGGTGGAGACGAAACTCCACACCACAGTCTGCTCCGGCAAGGTCACTCGCCGCGGCGCAGCAGGCGATCGTCACCGACTGGATGAGCGTCCGTTGGGACCGCGGCGGGTCGTCGTCCGACTCCGGGTGCGCCGGTACTTCTGCGACCGGAAGAGGTGTTCCCGCAGGACGTTCGTCGAGCAGGTGCCGGGCCCGACCGAGCGGCACCGCCGCTCGAGTACCGGGCTGACGGGCTGGCTGCGGTCGATCGCGATTGAACTCGGCGGCCGTCCGGCCGCACGGCTGTGCCGGCATCTGCCGATGGCCGCAGGCCGGACCCAGCTGCTCGTGCTGAAGGCGCCGGCGGTGCCGGACCGCGCCCCGCGGGTGCTGGGGGTGGACGAGTTCGCCTTCCACAAGGGCTGCACTTACGGCACCGTGCTGGTCGACATCGAGGCCGGCCGGGTCGTGGACGTACTACCCGACCGCACCTCCGAGACGTTCGCGGCCTGGCTCAAGGATCATCCCGGCGCGGAGATCATCTGCCGTGACCGGGCCACTGCCTACGCGAAGGCAGTCAAGGAAGCCGCTCCTGACGCCCTCGAAGTCGCAGACAGGTGGCATTTGCTGCAGAACCTGTCTGCCGCGATGGAGAAGACCTGCCACCAGCACCGCAACTGCCTGCGCAGACATGCCGATCAGGAGAGGGAGCCTAGCGTGCCGGAACCCGTCCCGATGGAACTGCCGGTGCCGGAACTGCCCCGCACCCAGATCATCGAACGGACCCGTCACCGCTACGAGGACATCCACCGCCTAGTTGAGAGGGGCTGGACGATCAGCATCATCGCCCGCCGCCTCAACCTCGACCGCAAGACCGTCCGCAGCTTCCGCGATACCGACCTCGACGAACTTCTGGCCTCCGCCCGCGACCGCCGCCCCAACTGCGTCCTGGAACCTCCCCGCGACGTAGGAGACGGCTCTGGGGGCCGGTGGGTTGGTCATAGCGTGGAGTCGATGAACGCGAGCGTCTTCCCGGTCTGCCCGAGCACGACCTTTGAAAGTGTTCGGGCACCGCAACAAGCGGGTCAGCGCGCAGAGCGCACGCGTTGCACAGCCGTCGCCCACCGCCGAAAAGCATGTCGCCCGCCCGCCTTCCGGGCATGGCGCCGCAGGTAGAAACCTTCTCGCGCACCCGTAACTCCCGGGCGACGCAAGGGACCTTCGAACCCTCCCCGAAGGTCGATGGCCCGCATCCGTACCTTTTCACCGCGCCTGCGCTGCTCGGCGGTCAGCCCGCCTGCCTCCGGTACCGCTGCCTACGGCGTACCGACCCAGGGCGCACGCCGTGTCCGCGGCGCCGAACCGTCGGTCACCGCGGCCGGTGGTCCGGTGTCCGTGCCGATAATCTTGTGCTCGTTCGGGGCCGAGCAGGTGCTGCCCGGTGGTCTGCGGACCATGGGCACCCAGCGAACGCGGCCGGGCGGGTGAGGGGGATGTTGAGGCCGATGGGTGACACTACGGGTGGGGCGGGTGCCGGATTGCGCAAGGTGGGCCACGGCCGGTACATGCTGCAGCAGCTACTGGGCCAGGGCGGGATGGCGACCGTCCACCTCGCGCACGACTCCGTGCTGGAGCGCCCGGTGGCGGTCAAGACGCTCCACACCGGCCTGGGCCACGAGTCGTCTTTCCGTGAACGGTTCCGTCGCGAGGCACAGGCGGTGGCGCGGCTGAGCCACACCAACATCGTGGCGGTGTTCGACAGCGGTGAAGACGTCGTTCCGGACGTCGGCCCGGTGCCGTACATCGTGATGGAGTACGTCGAGGGGGCGACGCTGTCCGCACTGCTCCGAGAGGAGATCGACAAGCACGGCGCGATGCCCTGCGACCCTGCTCTGAGGATCACCGCGGATGTGCTCTCGGCGCTGGCCGCCTCCCATGGACAGGGCCTGGTCCACAGGGACATCAAGCCGGGAAATGTGATGGTCACCCCGCGCGGGGTGGTGAAGGTGATGGACTTCGGCATCGCCCGCGCGCTGCAGTCCGGGGTGACGTCCTTGACGCAGACGGGTGCGGTGGTGGGCACGCCCCAGTATCTTGCGCCGGAGCAGGCGCTGGGCAGGAGCATCGACGCCCGAACCGACCTGTACTCGGTGGGGTGCATGCTGTTCGAACTTCTCACCGGGCAGCCGCCGTTCGACGGGGACACCGCCTTCTCCATCGCCTACAAGCACATCCAGGAGCAGCCGCCAACGCCATCCAGCATCAACCAGGCGATCAGCTCGGAGGTGGACGCGCTCGTGGTCCGGGCTCTGAGCAAAGACCCGGCGCTCCGCTTCCCTACCGCCGAGGCGATGCGGGACGAGGTGGAGCGGGTGCTCTCCGGCCTGCAGAGCGGCGTGGAGTCGCCGCCCGGGGCGGTGCCGGGCCTCACGGGTGTCACGCCGGCGAAACACCCGCGGCGCCGTCGTGTCGCATTTGCCGCCGGCATGGCCGTGGTCTTCGCGGCCGGTGGAACGGCCGCGGCCCAGCTCTTGCCGGACCACACTGGGGCCGCCAAGGTTTCGCAGAGCAAGCCGTCCGGGGAGCGAAGCAGCCGGGCATCCAGAGGCTTCACCGCCACGTCACCGTGGCGGCTCATCGTCAGCGACCAGATCGGGGGCCGGGACAACGGCTGCACCGTTACGCTGACGAACACCGAAACCGGTCAGCAGCAGGTATTTGAGAACTACGGCACCAAGTCGTTCCTGGCACACACCTCAGGACCGTTTCGCTGGGCGGCCAACAACCCGGGCTGCCAGGTAGTCCACCGATCCGGAGCGGGAGCGGCGGTGCCGCCCTTCACCCGCCAGTACGGCACGGGCGACACCGAAGCCTTCAGTCCGCGGGGGCCGATATCCGTGAGAGTGATGGATTTCAACGGCGCCGGCGACTGCAGGCTTGATCTACGCGACGCTGCGAACGGAGAGGCCGTCGACCTGGGTACAGTTTCCAAAGGCGGCGGCCCACTCAAGCTCGACCCGAGCGGACACTCTCAGGTCTACCTCGCTGATCTGCAGTGCAGCGTGAAGGTCACCGCTGCCCGCAAGTGAGAGCTGATCCGCGCCACACCGACCGTCAGCTGCCCCGTCGCCGCGCGGGGCCGGGCGTACGACGTCGTCGCGCACCAACAGGCGGCGATGCCCGAGTAGCTGCTCGCGTCCCTGGCCACCGACCCCGAGCGCGGCGACCAGGAGCCGGAGGCCGGGCACCGGGAGGCGATCGATCTGACGGCGCTGTGGGCGTTGCGGGAATCACGCACGGACGTGGAAGCCCTCGATCTCACGGCCGAGCGGCTGCGCCACCTCCAGGACGCGTTCACCGAGGCGGCCGAGACCTCTTGCGCCCGCGCGGACCGCAACGCCGAACAGAACGTGCCGACGCAGGGCACCCGGCGCGCCAGGACGGCCAGCAGGCGCAGCGCCCGCAGCAGCCGGGATCGCACCGCGACCGGGAGGCCGGCCACTGAGCGCATCCGATGCTGCAGTGCCCACCGATGCCGGCGCCTGGCAGCAGTAGCGCGCGCCGACCGGGATATGAATGTGTTCAAGGTGTGGGCTGTGTGAGCCTCCCTGGGTCGCGGGTGCCGTGGCCAGTGCATTGCGGCGGTCACCGGATTCACTCGGATGGCGGGTGGGGGTTCACCGGAGAAACGAACCGCCCATGGTCCGCCACTGCTTCAGGCGACTGCTCGCCCGTGGGGAGCGACGGCGTCGCCCACTTCCGGGAACGTGATTGATTCACAGCGACTCGCTGGTCTGATGGGCGTCGCCCATGGCCTTGCCCGTGTGGGTCTGCCGATGGCGCGCTGTTCGGCCTGAGCTCGGACTTCTCGAGCGCGGTCGTGAGGCTGCTCCCTCGGTTGCCAGTCTCGGGTGTCGGCTGTACGCGCGACCCCGCCATGGTCCGGCAGATCCAAGGCCACGGCATCGCTTTGAGTGATACACGCCGTGTGTCTGCGGTGCGTTAGGTGTGAGCGAAGGGGCTGCTCGGCTTCGTCGTCCGGTCTGCGGACAGCGGCGGCCGTAGGGGCCGCTGGTACCGCTGGTAGGCGAAAGGCACCCGGCGCGAGGAGCGCGCCCTGAGCAATGAGTGGGCCCAGCTGCTACGGCCAGGCCCACTGGCGTGTAAAAGACGCTCCCTTGCGGCGCTTGGGAGGGATCGGGCTTATCGGACGCACCGCAGGGTACGTGAGCCATGCACCGGCCCCGCAGACTCAGCAGTGGAACCCTGCTCCTCCTGTCTGCGGGGCCGGTGCGCATCGCGCTTGCGTCTGGTTCGGTCGGGTGGCCAGGCCGCGCGGCTCAGCCCCGGCGCAGGTGACCCTGCCGGCATGCCTCCGCGCGGTCCTCGTTGCTGCCCAGCCGGGGCACGTCGGCGGCCCGGTTGCGGATGGCTCTGCGACGCCGCCACCCCTCGATCGGCCTTGTGCTGTCGCGGCCCGTCCAGCCGTCAGGTGCAGTGGAGGGTGCGTTTCCTGCCGTGTGGGTTTCACAGGGGCGGGAACGCGTTCTTTCGGAGAGCGGACCGTCCTTTTAGCTGTGGGAGTTGTCATGCCGGCAGGATCCCGTTCCAAGCGTGAGCGTCAGTACGAGCACATCAAGGAGGGCGCGCAAAAGCGCGGTGCTTCTGCGGGGCGGGCGAGCGCTCCTGCGGCGGTGCGCAGGGCCCGACCAGGGACCAGCTCCACGAAGAGGCCAAGAAGAAGAACGAGGGCCGCTCCTCGATGAACAAGGACCAACTGTGTAAGGCAGTCGGGCGCTGACTCTCGGCGGCCGCTGGCGTCCCGATGGGCGGAGCCTCCACCGGAGCTCATCCGGGCGGTCCGGCGTCCGCGAAGGGCAGATGAGCGAGGGGGAACCTGCACTGCATGCGGCACCAACGAAAGGCATTCATGCGTATTGCTCGCCGTTCCGCGTTCACTCGCTGGCAACGCTGGCGCTCCGGTCCCACCCTGCGCATCCCGCGGGGCGCCGACGACGTCGAGAACACCAACCGCAGGTTCCTGCTGTACGGCGTCATGCCCCTGTGGTTCGTGCCGGCTGTCGCCGACTGGGTGATGCACCGCCGGTCCGATATCGAGCACACGAGCGGTGTGCGCGAATCAGCGGTTCACGCCCTGATGATGACCGAGGCGGGCCTGCCGGTCGTCGCGGGGCTGACCACCAAGGTGAATCCGCTGGTGCTGTCGCTCATGGGCGGCGCCGCTCTCGCGCATGGGGCCACAGCGCTGTGGGACGTGTCGCTGGCCACCGACAAGCGTGAAGTCACGCCCGTCGAGCAGCACATCCACAGCTTCCTCGAAGTCTTGCCGCTGACGGCCGCAGCCTTCACCGCCTGCCTGCACGGGGACCAGGTCCGCAAAGCCCTCAAGGGCGGCCGCCGCGCCGACGACTGGAAGCTTCTTCCCAAGGAGCGCCCGCTGTCCGCCGGCTACCTCGGCGCCATCGCCGCCGGAGTCGGCCTCTGCGTCGTCCTGCCGTACGCGGAAGAGATGATCCGCTGCGTACGGGCTCGCCGCGACGATAGGACCGATGACACCGATAACTGAAGCAGCCCCCCGTCAAGTCGGCGACCTGGGCTTGTACTTGGGGCAGGTAACCGATCGGACCGCTCCAGATGGTTCGGGGCACGGGTGACCTACGCAGTAGCCCCGAGCGGCACCAGCGCACGAACGCCTCTGCCGTCACGCATGACAGTGCCTCGTCACCCTCCCGCGGCAACAAGCGCTCCAGCTACATTGCGGTCCTCACTTCGCTCCCTGGGGGGGACCATGAAAATCGTCTGGCTGCTACTCGCTGTTCTGCTCACCTGCCTCACAATCGGTGGCCTCGTCAGCGCCTCGAAAGGCACCGACACCCGGTCCGTCGTAGGCGATCTCATCATCAGTGCGCTCCTCGGCTGGGGCGCCGTCGGCAGCTGGAAGAGAACCAGCAGATGACACGCGAGCATCCGCCCAGGTGGTGGGCGGGCGCTTCGCCTGCGGTCAGGCGCACTGCTGGCGGTCGGCGACACCGAGAGCCATGGTGCCGGCGGCGAGCATGCCCCAGGCGCCCCACAACCACCAGTCGTGCCGACGCCGACGGCGCTCCAGCGCGCGACCAGCGCGACCATCGCAGACCCTGAGGTCATGACAGTGGAGGTCGTGGTCTATCCGCCCGCCGAGGACGGCGGCCGCCGTGTCCGTGTGGGAGCCCATTTCGTGGGGATGGCGTACTCGCTGCTCGACGTGGCCGAGTTCCTGGAGCGAGCTGGCATGGAGGGCGTCGAGCCGGAGAATGTGGCGGTCGCGGACTGGGTGGAGTGGCGCGGCAGTGGCCCGGAGATGTGGGAGCACTGAGTCGGCCAAACCTGCCAGTCATCCGGCTCCGGCTCAGATCTTGGCGGACACGGTGCTGCGGATCGTCACCGGCCACGGCACCGGGGAGCGCTGGTTCATCGGGGCCGGCCGTGACCCCGAGCCCTTCCGATTCCGTACCGTCCCCGGTCCGGGCAAGCGCACGGAGGCCACGGAGTGGAGGAGCACCCGAGCCGGGCCGAGGCGTCCGCCTGCGGTCCCGGCCAGATGGCCGTCGGCGCCGGGTGACAGGGGCACGGACGCGGACGGCCTGCTCTCCGTGTGGCAGCCCACCTGCCGAGCGGAGAGACTGGGAGACCGCGGCGCCTGGAGATGGGTGGGCCATGCATACCATCGAGGAAACGATCGAGATCGCGGTGCCAGTGCGCACCGCGTACGACCAGTGGACGCAGTTCAAGAGCTTTCCGCGGTTCATGACCGTGGTGAAAAGGGTCGAGCAGGTCAAGCCCAACGTCACCACGTGGGTCGTCGCCATGGGACCGGTGTGCCGTGAGTTCGAGGCGGAGATCGTCGAGCAGGAGCCCGACTCCCATCTCGCCTGGCGCAGCCTGGAGCGGCGTCCCTCCCACCGCGGAGAGGTGTCGTTCCGGTCCACCCAGGAGGGGAGCACGTCGGTCAGCGTGCGGCTGGAGGTCGAGCCGGGCGGCGTGGCCGGCGCGCTCCCCGTCGTACCCGCGCTGACCAGACGCGTCGTGCGAGCGCAGCTCGGACACTTCAAGGAGTACATCGAGGGTCTGGGGGAGGCGGGCGGGTCCTGGCGGGGAACGATCCGCAACGGACGTGTACGGCCCGTGGAGCCGGAACCGCCGAGGAGCCGGGTGCCCTGCTGGCCGGTCGGCTGACCTCGTGCGGGACGACGACGAGCGAGAGGCAACCCGATGACCAAGCCCCCCGGCGAACGGCCGAAGGACGAGCTCACCGTGACGCCGCCCAAGAAATGGGCCGCGGGCGTACCCGCCGTGGTGCACGCTCTGGAGTACTCCCTGCAGCAGACCTCCCCGCTGAAGACGGGGGTGGACCTGCTGACCATGAACCAGGTGGACGGCATCGACTGCCCCGGCTGTGCCTGGGCGGACCCCTCTCCGGGGCACCGCCATCGCAACGAGTACTGCGAGAACGGCGCCAAGCACATCAACGACGAGGCCACGACGCGCCGCATCACTGCGGACTTCTTCCGCGAGCACAGCGTCTCGTACCTGAGCCGGCAGTCCGACATGTGGTTGAATCATCAAGGACGACTCACGGAACCGATGGTGAAGCGGCCCGGGTCCGACCACTACGAGCCGATCAGCTGGAGCGACGCCTTCGGACTGCTCTCCGCCGAGCTGACCTCCCTGGACACCCCCGACGAGGCCGTCTTCTACACCTCGGGGCGGGCCAGTAACGAGGCCGCGTTCGTGCTGCAGCTCTTCGCCAGGGCGCTGGGCACCAACAACCTGCCCGACTGCAGCAACATGTGTCACGAGTCCAGCGGCTTCGCCCTGCACGAGACGCTGGGCACGGGAAAGGGCACCGTCAGCCTGCACGACCTGCACCACGCCGACCTGATCTTCCTGGTGGGGCAGAACCCCGGAACCAATCACCCGCGACAGCTGTCCGCGCTGGAACAGGCCAAGCTCAACGGCGCTCGCATCATCGCCGTGAACACCCTGCCCGAGGCCGGGCTGCTGAGGTTCAAGAACCCGCAGAAGGCGCGCGGCGTGATCGGGCGCGGAGTGCAGATCGCCGACCGGTTCCTGCACATCCGCGCCGGGGGCGACCTGGCGCTGTTCCAGGCACTGAACAGGCTGCTGCTGGAGGCCGAGGACGCCCGGCCCGGGCAGGTCCTGGACCACGACTTCATCCGCTCCAACACCAGCGGCTTCGAAGGCTTCGCCGCCCACGTCCGAGCGCTGTCCTGGGACGACGTGCTCGCGGCGACCGGGCTGACGCGGAGGAAGATCGAAAAGGTCCGTGACGACGTACTGCGCAGCGAACGGGTCGTTGTCTGCTGGGCCATGGGAGTCACGCAGCACAAGCACGGTGTCCCCACCATCCGCGAGATCGTCAACTTCCTGATGCTGCGCGGAAACCTCGGCAGGGCCGGAACCGGCGCGTGCCCGGTGCGCGGCCACAGCAATGTGCAGGGCGACCGCACCATGGGCATCTGGGAGCAGATGCCCGACTCCTTCCTGGACGCGCTGCAGCGGGAGTTCGCCTTCGACCCGCCGCGCGCCCACGGACTGGACTCGGTGAACTCGATCAGGGCGATGCGTGAGGGCCGTGTCAAGTTCTTCCTCGCGCTGGCCGGCAATTTCGTGCGGGCCGCACCCGACAGCGAGGTCACCGAGGCCGCCATGCGCAACTGCCGCCTGACCGCCCACATTTCCACCAAACTGAACAGGTCCCACACCGTCTGCGGGCGGACCGCGCTCATCCTCCCCACGCTCGGCCGCACCGAACGGGACGTCCAAGCGGGCGGGGAGCAGTTCGTGACCGTGGAGAACTCGATGAGCGAGGTGCACACCTCCCGTGGGCGGCTGAGGCCGGCCTCCAAGCTCCTGCTCAGCGAAGTCGCCATCCTGTGCCGGCTGGCCCGCCGCACCCTGGACGGCAAGCCCGACATCCCCTGGGAGCAGTTCGAGGCCGACTACGGCACGATCCGTGACCGGATCTCCCGCATCGTGCCGGGACTGCACGACTTCAACCGACGCGTGGCCCGCCCCGGCGGCATCCAGCTGCCGAACCCCGTCAACGAGGGCGTGTTCCCCACCGCCGTGGGCAAGGCGCTGTTCACCGGGAACGCCTGCGAGGCGCCGCACCTTCCCGAGGGACACCTGCTGCTGCAGACGCTGCGCTCCCACGACCAGTGGAACACCATCCCCTACACGCCCAACGACCGCTACCGGGGCATCCACGGCAGCCGCCGGGTGGTGCTCGTCAACCCCGCCGACCTCGGCGAACTCGGCCTGATCGAAGGACAGCACGTCGACCTGGTCGGCGTGTGGAGCGACGAGGCCGAGCGCCGCGCCGAGGATTTCGAGGTGGTCCCGTACCCGACCAGCCGGGGCTGCGCCGCCGCGTACTATCCGGAGACCCAGGTCCTGGTGCCCCTGGACAGCGTGGCCGACATCAGCAACCAACCGACGTCCAAGGGCGTCGTGGTCCGCCTGGAACCCACGGCACCACGGCCGAGCACCACCCCGCGCTGACCCGGGCGCCCGGCACCGGCCTGCCGCCGCGCGTAGCATGTCAGAGGCCGGACGGGAGTGGTCATGGGTGATCGAAGCCGCACAGACGGGACCGGCCGGGCACGCCGCGCCGCGCTCGCCGGGCTGGTCGCCTGGGCCGGACAGCAGCTGCCCGAGCTGATCGACGACGTGTGCGCGGCCGTGTGCGAACGCATCGATCTCTACCGCGAGGACGACGTCGTACCGCGCGACGACCTGCACCGCTCGATCGCCCTCAACCTGAGGTTCATGATCAGCGGCCTCGGCGATCCGCATGTCACACCGGACCTGGCCGCACCCTCTGAGACCGGCCGGCGCCGGGCGCACCAGCGGGCACCGCTGCCCGAGGTGCTGCAGGTCTACCGGATCGGTTGCTCGATGCTCTTCGACGCGCTCGTGGTACACGCACGCCACGACGGCAGGCCGGACACCATGGATGCGCTGATGGACGCGGCGAGCACACTGTGGCGGCTCGCAGACGAGCAGGCGCTGGTGCTCACGGAGGCCTACCGGGCGGCGACCGCCGAACTCATGGCCGTGCAGCAACGGCGGCGCTCGGCACTGGTGGAGGCCCTGTTCACCGGCCGGCCGGCGGGGGAGGCCGGGCCGTGGGAAGTGGGCAAGCTGCTCGGCCTGCCCCTGGACTCCAAGCTGGTCGTGGTGGCCGCGGAGACCTGTGGTCTGGCCGAGGAGAGCCTGATCGGGGTGGAGCGGCTCCTCGCCGAGCGCGGCATCGTGTCGGCGTGGCAGCTCACCCCCACCACACAGGCCGGCATCGTGGCGATGCGCGACGAGCAGAGCGCCACCGTGCTGGAGGTCATTCGCGCCGCGGCCGGCGCGCGGACCGGCATGAGCCCCTCGTACGTCTCGCTCACCGAGACACCGCGTGCCCTGCACCTGGCCCGGACGGCGCTCGCCGAGATCCCGGCCGGCAAGGCCGACGTACGCGTGTTCAGCCCCAGCCCGCTGGCCGCCCTCATCGCCCACGACCCGGACGAGGGACGGCGGTTGGCGCAGCAGGTGCTCGGCGCGGTGGTCGACCTGCCGGCGGAGGACCGCGACGCGCTGCTGGACACCCTCGACGCGTTCCTGCACCACGGCGGCTCGGCCGACCGTGCCGCGCGCATCCTGCACTGCCATCCCAACACCGTCCGGTACCGGCTGAACCGGATCCGGGAGCTGACCGGCCGGTCGTTGAACGAGCCGCTCGCCCTCGCCGAACTGGCGACCGCGGCACAGGCGGTGCGCCTGAACGCCGGCCGGTCGTGACCGGGGCGGCCCGAACGTGGCCTGCTCACCCGGTGAGAACGAGATCTGCTCACGAGGTGAGGGCGACCCCGGCCTCGTCGGTGTACACCAGAAACGTCAGCGTCTGCCGGAAGTACAGCTCGATCTCGTTCGCGTCGTGCGCGGTGTAGCCGATCGCGAGATCCTCGCCCAGACGCAGCTCGAAGTCGCCGCCCCGGGTGGAGAGCAGGAAGGCGCCGTCGAGTGCGGGCGCCCAGATCGGCGGCCCGTCCAGCAGCCGGCCGAGATGTTCCGCGAGGGGATACCCGTGGTCGGACGTCTCGCTCACCGCGGTGTACGCGTCGGCGCCCAGCAGCAGCGCGTACGGGCCGGCCACTCCGGCCAGCCGCAGCGTCGTCAGGGCCCGGCTGACCGCGTCCGGATAGTCGCGTGGCTCCGGCGGCAGGGCGATCACCGGGTGGGAGGTGCGCCCGCGCAGTCCGTCGATGCCCGCTGCCGCGTATCCCCCGAAGACGGCTCTGTCCTCGGCGAACGCCATGGTGCGCGCCGCGTCCTTCACGGGCTGCCAGTCCGAGTCCTGCGCGCCGCGCTCCACGTCGTCCACCGCGTCCCGGCCGACCCTGAACGGCACCCGCAGCTCGACCAGCGGCTGCACCTGGCGCAGCCGAGCGGTGACACCCTGCGCGGGAGGGTCGATGCCGGTGAGGTGACCGGTGCCCACCGCCGCCAGCGCGGGTCCGTCGGGCCCCGTCACGTCCACGACACGACGGCCCCCCAGATTGAGCCGGAAGGTGCGACGGGCCTCCTCCTCGATCTGCTCCCACGCCGCAGGCGTGATCGGGGCGAGATCGCGGTGCAGGTTGTTGCTCTCGGTGGGCGTGGACATGTGATCAGGCTCCTTTGAGGCTGCCGATGCCCAGCGAACCCTCCACCACGCGGGTGCTCACGGGCGGGCCGGGCGGATCGTCGAGGAAGTCGGCGGTCGGCACGTGGAAGAGGGAGCCGGTGACCGCGGTGGAGAAGTCCAGGATCCGGTCGTGGACGTTCGGGCGGTCGCCGAGGAACATGTTGCGCAGCATGTGCTCGATCACCTCGGGCGTGCGGGCGTAGCCGATGAAGTACGTGCCGAACTCCCCGTCCCCGATGCGGCCGAACGGCATGTTGTCCCGCACGATCTTGCGCTCGTTGCCGTCCTCGTCGGTGACCGTGTTGAGGGCGACATGGGAGTCGGCAGGTTTGACGTCGTCGGGCAGCTCCACGTTGTCCAGCTTCGTCCGGCCGATGACCCTCTCCTGTTCCTCGATCGGCAGCGCCTTCCAGGCGGTGAGATCGTGCAGGTACTTCTGCACGATGGCGTAGCTGCCACCGGCGAACTCCGGGTCCTCGTCGCCGACGAACACCGCGTCGTCGGCGAGTCGGCCCTCGGGGTTCTCGGTGCCGTCGACGAAGCCGAGGAGGTCGCGTTCGTCGAAGGACTTGAACCCGTGCACCTCGTCGACCACGATGGCCGCCCCGCGCAGCCGTTCGGCGATCAGCTGGGCCAGCTCGAAGCAGAGGTCCATGCGGCGGGCCCGCAGATGGAACAGGAGATCGCCCGGGGTGGACGCCGCGTGGTGGCGGGTGCCCGTCAGCGGCACGAAGGTGTGCAGGTCGCGCGGGCGCGGCCCGGCGAAGAGCCGGTCCCAGGCGGTGGAGCCGATCCCGGCGACGCACGTGAGGCCGGCGTCCGGAGAGCGGAACCCCACCGACCGCCGCAGCCCCGCCAGGTCCGCAAGCAGGTCGCGTACGACGGCCTCGCCCCCGGACGCGATGGTGAAGACGAGGAACACGGCGGACTTGGCCGGCGGGGCGATCACGGTCTGAGACTCGACCACAGGGCCTGCCTCTCCTGGTTGTGCGGAACGTGACGGATCAGTGAGCTGCCGCTGCCGTCTCCTCGCTCGTCCCGGGCCGAAGGACGGTGCAGTGCAGGGTGTCCTTGACGACGTCGGCGACGATGGTGTCGCCCGGTTCCGCATCTCCGCCGAGCAGGAGCGAGGCGATGCGGTTGTCCAGTTCGCTCTGGATGGTGCGGCGCAGGGGGCGCGCGCCGAACTCGGGCTGGTGGCCGTGGGCGACGAGGAGTTTCTTCGCCGCCTCGGTGACGTCCAGCGTCATCCCCTGGGCGTGGACGCGGTGTTTACTCTGGTCGAGCAGGTGGTCCACGATCTGCGACAGGTCCTGCTCGGTGAGGCTGTGGAAGAGGATGATGTCGTCGATGCGGTTGAGGAACTCCGGCAGGAACCTGGTCCGGAGCAGCTGCATCAACTCGTCCTTCAGCTCGCTCACGTCGCCCTTGTGGTCGATGATCCGCTGCGCGCCGATGTTGGAGGTCATGATGATCACGCAGTGGCGGAAGTCGACCGTGCGGCCCTGGGCGTCGGTCAGGCGGCCGTCGTCGAGGATCTGCAGCAGCGTGTTGAACACGTCCGGGTGGGCCTTCTCCACCTCGTCGAACAACACCACACTGTACGGCTGACGGCGCACCTTCTCGGTCAGCTGCCCGGCCTCCTCATAGCCGACGTAGCCGGGAGGGGCGCCCACCAGACGGGCGACGGTGTGCTTCTCCTGGAACTCGCTCATGTCGAACCGGATCATGCAGTCCTCCTCGCCGAACAGCAGCGCGGCGAGGGTCTTGGCCAGCTCCGTCTTGCCCACACCGGTGGGCCCCAGGAACAGGAAGGAACCCACGGGCCGGTTCGGATCGCCCATGCCGGCCCGGTTGCGGCGCACCGCCTGGGACACCGCGGTGACCGCCTCCTGCTGGCCGACGATCCGCTCGTGCATCTCCTCCTCCAGGCGCAACAGGCGCTCCTTCTCACTGGCCGTCAGCTGCGCCACCGGAATGCCCGTACGCCGCGAGACCACGTCCGCGATGTCGGCGGCGGCGACGGACACCACCCCCTCACGGCGTTCCTCGATCCCGGCCAGCTCGGCCTCCACCTGGTCGATCTGCTGCTTGACCGTGGAGGCCTTCTCGAAGTCCTCCACCGCCACCGCCTGGTCCTTCTCCCGCCGCAACCGCGCGATACGGTCCTCCAGCCCCACCGCCTCGGTCGAGCGGTCCGCGCTGCGCAACCGCACCCGTGCCCCGGCCTGGTCCATCACGTCGATGGCCTTGTCCGGCAGGAACCGGTCCGAGATGTAGCGGTCCGACAGCTCCGCCGCCGCGGCCAACGCCCCGTCCGCGAACCGCACCTGATGATGTGCCTCATACGCATCGCGCAGGCCCTCGAGGATCTCGACCGTCTCCTCCACCGTGGGCTCGGCGACCATCACCGGCTGGAACCGCCGCTCCAGCGCCGCGTCCTTTTCCACGTGCTTGCGGTACTCGTCGATCGTTGTCGCCCCCACGACGTGCAGTTCACCGCGCGCCAGGGCGGGTTTGAGCATGTTCGACGCGTCCATCGACCCCTCACCCGTCGCCCCCGCGCCCACGACGGTGTGCATCTCGTCGATGAACAGGATGATGTCGCCGCCGGCCGCCTGCACGTCCTCGATGACCTTCTTCAACCGCTCCTCGAACTGCCCCCGGTACTGCGCCCCGGCGACCATGCCCGACAGGTCCAGGGCCACGACCCGCTTGTCCTTCAGCGTGCCCGGCACCTCACCGGCCACGATCCGCTGCGCCAGCCCCTCCACGATCGCCGTCTTGCCCACACCCGGCTCCCCGATCAGGACCGGGTTGTTCTTCGACCGCCGGGAGAGGATCTCCACCGTCTGCTCGATCTCCTCGGCACGCCCCACCACCGGATCGAGCTTGCCCGCCTTCGCCTCCTCGGTCAGGTCCCGCCCGTACTCGTCCAACGTCGTCGACGGCTTCCGGCCCGCCGCCTGCGCAGCGTCCGAGCGTGCCGGCTTGTCGGTGAGGCCCCGAAGGCGCTTCTCGTCGAGCCCCGAGTCCTGGAGCAGGCGGGCCGCTCCGCTGCCGGCGCTGTCCAGGAGCGCGCCGAGGATGTGCTCGGGTCCGATGTAGGAGGCACCGGCCGCCTGCGACCGGCCGTACGCGTCGGCGAGGGCGCGCTTGGCGGCCGGAGTGAGTCCGGGCTCGGCGGACGGCTCCCCGGATTCCTTCGGCAGCACTTCGGCGATCTTCGCTGCGAACACCTCCGGGTCGACCCCGGCCTGGGACAGGAGGCTTCGCGAGGGATCCACCTTGGTCGCCGCCCACAGCAGGTGCTCGGTGTCGAGGTCGGAGGTACCGTCCTCCAGCGCCCGCTGGGCCGCCAGATTGATCAGCTCCTGCGACGGCTCGCTCAACAGCCGACCGATCGGAACACGCTGCACCGCCGGAGGCGACGTCGCGGGCGACATTCCGAAGAACCGATTCAACAGCTCACCGAACGGATCCGAGGAACCGAATGCTGAGCCGAACGACATCGACATGAGAACTCCAGATGCGCAATTCGGGTGGTCATGAGCTGTCGCACGGGCCTCCCGTCGGAGGTCCGATCGGTGCGCAACAATTGTCATCGTGCGCGGCGTGGGGTGCGAGTCGGACCGGAGGACGGCGTCTGATGGCGGAGGTGCTGATCGTCCAGCGCCGGACTTCCTTCCGACCCGCGTTCCACTGGTGACGAGTCCAAGCTATCGCCGGGCGCCGACCCCGGCAGCTTCTCGGACCAACGTTGGATTACTTCACAACGGACGTTGTCGCGCGGGCCAAAGACCGGGTGTGTCAGGGGAAATGCTGTCGACGCGCTCACGGAGCGATTGCGCGTAATGTGGTTCGGTCACCGGTGTTCCGATTCCCGCAGGCGTGGAGGCAGGTCGTGATCGTCGAGGAGGTGCGTGCCGTGGTCAGCACCATCCCAGCCGGCCGCGTGGCCTCGTACGGCGACATCGGCAGGCGGATCCAGGCCGGTCCACGGCAGGTGGGGCGCGCGATGAGCCTGCTGGGCGAGGGGCACGGCGTGCCGTGGTGGCGGGTCGTCCACGCGGACGGAACGCCTGCCTCGTGTCACGGTGGACGGGCACGGGAGCTGCTCGACGGCGAGGGAACACCGATGCTCGGCGCCCGGGTGGACATGAAGCGTGCCCGCTGCCGATGGGCGGCATGAGGCCGGCCGGCCTCCGGGCCAGGCCCGCCACTCCGTGAGGCACCCTCACTGCCTCCGGAGCAAGCCCGGCGCTTCGTCCACGAGCTGTACTTCGCCGCCCAGCGGGCGCTCGACGAGGAGGCGTGAGAGGCCCATTTCGAACGGGACGAATGAAGCAGCACGAAGAGGGCGTGGTCAGGCATGCTGCTCTTCGCTGCGGTTCAGCCAGTCGGCGAGGACGGCGGCTTCGCTGTGGTCGACGTCCTTGGTCGCGGTGAGGAGCGTGACCTTGCCGTGCGCCGCCAGGTCGTGCAGAAGCTCGACGGCCGGCCGGTGATCGCGATCGTTCAGCTCGGCTGTGTAACGGCGCCGGAACTCATCGAAGAGTCCGGGGTCGTGGTGGTACCAGTGCCGCAGCTCGGTCGACGGCGCGACATCCCGCAGCCACTCGTCCAGATGGGCTTCCTCTTTGCTCACGCCGCGCGGCCACAACCGGTCTACGAGTACTCGCTTGCCGTCCTGCGGCGAGGCGTCTTCGTAAATCCTGCGGTATCCGATCACTCCAGCCATGACAGCCCCTTCGTCAATACGCTGGGCAAGTCTAGATTTTCGTCAGCGCCCCGCTCTTGTGCATCGCGACGTGATCCGTCTTGTCGCTCTTGATCTCGTATTGCCGGTCGTTTTCCTTGCACTGACGGACATGTCCTTTGAACTCCACATCGCGGGTGTGTTTCCTGATGATGACTCCTCGACATATCCGGCTTCGGAATTCCATCGCACATGGTCTCCGACAGCGAATTGTTTCGTCATCGCGCTCCTGTTGACACCGGCGCCCTCCTCGTCGCACAGGGAGCAGAAGGACGCGACGAGTGGCATTGTGGGCATTCGATGCATTCATGGTCCCATGAGACCGGAGCCCCGGCCACCGCGCACCTGGCCGAAGTGAGTTCCTGTCCGTCGGAACCACCGAAGCGGACGTTCAGGCGTGGGTGCTGGGCGCCTGTCTGCCGTGCTCGAACGGATGCGGACTGGAGGTCACGGTCCGTGACGGTCGGATGGTCGGAGTGCGGGGCCGGGCCGAAGACCGGGGTCAACCACGGTCGGCTCGGTCCGAAGGGGGTTGTACGGCTGGCAGGGGGAGAAGAACGGCCGTCTCACCGCAGCGCTGGTCCGCGAAGCCGGACGTCTGGTCGAGACGGACTGGGACACGGCGATGGGACGGGTGGTGGAGCACTCACGCGCGCTGCTGGAGGCCTCGGGTCCGCTGAGCCACGCGTTCTACACCTCCGGCCAGTTGATGATCGAAGAGTCATACACGCTGGCGGCGATCGGCAAGGCCGGGATCGGGCTTGGACGCCCCCGACCCGCCGCGGCTGGTATGCGTGGACCCGCGGCGGACCAAGGTCGCCGAACGCGCCGCCGTCCACCTGCCGATCGCCACGGCACCAATCTCGCGCTGATGAACGCCCTGGTGCACGAGCTGATCGCCCACGGCTGGGTGGACACCGCCTACGTGAACGCCCACACGGTGGGCTTCGACCGGCCCGACTGGCTCACCGGGAGACGACGCCCGAGTGGGCGGCCGAGATCTGCGGCGTACCGGCCGACGGCATCCGGGCCGCGGCGGAGATCTTCGGCACCAGCAGCAGGGTGGTGTCGACCTGCTCGATGGGCTTCTACCAGTCGCCCCCAGGCCACCGCCGCGTCCTGCCAGTCGAACAACCTGCACCTGCTGCGGGGCATGCTCGGCCGCCCCGGCGCGGGAATCCTGCAGATGAACGGCCAGCCCTCGGCACAGAACAACCGGGAAGCCGGGGCGGCCCAGCACTGCCGGGAATCCGCAACGGGAACAACCCCGAGCACGTGCGCGAGCTGGCCGAGTTGTGGAACGTGGACCCGATCGTGATTCCCCACTGGGCCGCCCCGACCGACGCGAACGCGATCTGGCCCGTATCCGCCGCATTCTCTCCGGCGACCAGTGTTTCGTCGTCGTCTCCGACGGTTATCGCACCGAGACCACGGAACTGGCCGACGTGGTGCTGCCGGCGGCGCTGTGGGCGGAGAAGACCGGCACGTACACCAACGTCGACCGGACCGTGCACCTGCAGGAACAGGCCGTCGAACCCCCGGGCCGGGCTCGCGGCGACCAGGCGATCTTCACCGAGTACGCCCGCCGCCCGGGCCTGAGCGACGAGGACGGTCGGCCGCTGCCGCCCTGGGACACCCCAGAAGAGGCCTTCGAGGCATGGAAAGCGGCCAGTCCTGGCCGGCCTTGCGACTACTCCGGACTCAGTTACCAGAAGGTGCACGAGGCCGGCGGCATCCAGTGGCCGTGGACCGGCGCCGCACCGCAGGGCACCGAGCGGATCTACGCCGACGGGGTGTTCCACACCGACGCCGACACGTGCGAGAGCTTCGGGCACGACCTGGCCACCGGCGCCCCGGCCAGCCCGGTCGCCTACCGCGCGCGGCACATCGAGGGCCGCGCCACCCTCAAGGCGCCCAAGGACTCACCTCGACCAGAACCGGCCCGGCCGGTCTGCTGCGCGACCTGCTGGACCTCTACCAGCTCGGCAACCTCGTCGACGTCACCTGGGCACTGGTCGCTCAGGCCGCCTGCGCCACCCGCGACCGGGAGCTGCTCCACATCGTCGACGACTGCTCGACACGGACGGCGGCACAACTCGACTGGGTGCGCATCCGCATGAGGACGGCCACCCCCCAACCCTGGTGGCCGCCACATAGATCACGCCCACCAGCCGTAGGGCCGGTCATTCCCAACGACGGTGCAGTTGCTCCAGCAACAGATAACTGCGTTCTTCCGCCGCGGCGAGTTCGGCGGGATCGATTCCCGCCGGCCACAGTTCGCCGGCGGCGGCATCGTCGGCATCACGCAACTCCACCACGGCCTGCGCCAGACGCACCTGAACGTCTGGGTGCGGCGGTCCGCAGTGAGGGGCCAGGGCCTCTTCCGCGCGTTCCACCGCCTGCGTGCATGCGGCCAGCGCGCTCTCCACCCGCACAGCGGCATGGTCGTCGACCACCAGCAACGCGCAGACCAGCCCCACGGCGATCCCCAGGAAGCTGGCGAGCCCGCGGTCGTAGACAAGTTCACCGGCGGATACGGGGGTGGCCATGTCGCTCAGCAGCAGGGCCATCGGCGTCACAAAGACGACCCCCAGGGCGTAGTTGCGGACGACGGCGTATTCCAGCAGGAACTCCAGGAGCACGATCACCAGGGCCAGGACCTCAGGACCCGGGTGCGCGGCCAGCACACCGACGGCGATCAGCAGTCCGACGACGGTGCCCATCGTCCGCTGGGCGGCACGTTGCGCTGTCGTGCGGATGTTGACCGAGTGCAGCACGGCGGCCGCCGAGATCGCCGCCCAGTAGCCGTGCCCCAGGCCCAGCAGAAGTGCCAGTCCACCGGCCACCCCGGTGCCCAGGGTCATCCGCAGTGCCGGAATCACCCGGACCGAGATGTGGCCGGACCCGGCGAGGTGCCTACCCAGCATCAGCTCGGAGGCGCGCCGGACGGCCGTGTCCGCATGCAGGGCGGCCGGCCCCAGGGCGCTGCGGTCCCGGTCACCCGAAGCCGCACAGGGCTCCAGTTCGGGCAGCAGCGGCACCGCCCGGCGGCGTCGGTCCGCGAGCAGAAGGGCCTGCCGGCGTAGGTGCTCCGGCGCCACGGGAAGGTCGTGGGGCGACCGCCGTACGGAGCCGATCAGCAGGAACCACGACATGTCCGTCAGACGCACGCAGATCTCCTCGTGCTCGCTGTGCCGCAGGTCCATCGGCGGTGCGAGGCCGAGGGAGTGGTACGCATGCAGCACAGCCACCGTCGTCCTGTGCCGCTTCTGTCCCATGGCCTTGGTGCCGGCCTCGTGCAGCAGGTCCGCGAGCGCGCGCAGTGCCGCGGCGACGGCGATGCGCTGGGGGCGGTCCGGATGGACGAGCCAGCCCACCACGGCCAGCGCCCAGGCCACCGCCGACGCCGCCGCGGCCAGCCCGGTTCTCGGGAGGACATCGGCGAGAGCGGTGGCGGCGTTGGCGGCCACCGCGAAGGAGAACAGCAGCAGCACCGCACCCAGTCCGCCCAGCCGGGTGGCGTCGCAGGCGAACTTGGCCAGCCCAGCGACCACGGCCGTCGCCGCCACCACCGCGACGGCACCGGCCCCGCCCGCCCGTGGCTGGGCCAGCGCGGCCAGGGCCGCACCGAATCCCACGCACGCCGTCATGGCCACCCCGACCAGCGAGAGCACCCGAGCACGGCGCCCGTACGGCAGATTGCGCCCGAACGTGGTGGTGAAGGAGCCCAGCATGGCGTACACGGCCAGATCGGGCCGCCCGGCCAGCACGATGGGCAGCGCCACGGCCGCCATGGCCAGAGCCGCGCGCAGGGCGAAGAGAAAGGCTCCGTCCACCTGGTGCACGGCCAGTGCACCGCGTGGGGAGAGCACCCGCGTGACCCCGGCGAGCGAACGTGGCCGGCCACCCCTGATGACGACGGGGAAACCCCTACGCGAAAACGGCATGACCCGTGTATATCCCCTCCTCCGCCTTTCCGTAATCGCCGTATGGGCCCAATGGTCCGGATGGGGCGCAGCCCCGCGCTGAGCGGAAGGAATGCCGCTAGTGTGATGGCGCATGAGCACCTGCTTGCCGCGCTCCGCAATCCCGCGGCTTGCTTGTGCGGTGATCGGGGGTGCGGTGATCGGCACTGCCGTCGCCTTTCCGACCGACATCCCGATGGGCGTCCTGTCGGGCATCGCTGCTATGGAAACCTTTTTCGTGGTGGTGGGCTGGATGGTGCTGTGGCCGATGGACGCGACCGCGACACACCACCATGCCCGGCGCGAGGATCTGCGGCCCGTGGCCGAGGAACTCGTCGTGATCGCGGCCGCCTGCTGCGGACTGCTCGGCATCGTGGTGCTGGTGCTGAGTAACTCGGACCCCGGTCATGCCGCGACGGCGCTCTGCGGCGTGTTCATGGCCTGGTCGGCACTGCATCTGATGTATGCCACGCGCTATGCGTACCTTTACTACCGGACATCCGAGGGCGGGATTGATTTCAACTCCGAGATCCCGCCCTCGTACCGGGACTTCTTCTATTTCAGCTACAACCTCGGCATGACGTACCAGGTCTCGGACACCGACATCTCGCGTTCGGTGATCCGCGCCATGGCGTTGCGGCACTGTCTCCTCTCCTACGTTTTCGGCACCAGCATTCTGGCAACCACGATCAACCTGGTCGCGGGTATCCTCTCGCGGTGAGCATCGGCTTCGCCTGCGAGCCGCCGTGTCCGCGCCGTTGCCGTTCGGCGACGGGACCAAACCCAGTCGGCGACAGGCCGGCATTCACCGCGCCCGCCCATGTCGTCTGTGCGAAGCTGAGGCTATGACCACGACTCCGAGAAATACCACGGGCGTCCACGGCACCACACTCTATTACGGGAACCCGGAAACCCGACACGCACTCCAGGTGTTCCTCGAATTGCGCGACCGGGCGAGCCGCCGAATGGCCGAAAGTCTGCTCGGCGCCATGCGTCAGGTAGCCGACGAGGGCAAGTTCGTCGTGAAATTCCATTTCGCCGCACTGCTTGACGACACGGTCGGCGGTATCGGCTCACAACGGGGCCTGAGCGCCCTGGGCGCGGCCTCCGACGTCGGACAGCAGAAATTCATCGACTACCTCGGCGTGCTTTTCGCACACCAGCCGTTCCCGCCCGGTGACGACAATTTCGCCGACCCGTCGGTACTGCTGTCGCTGGCCGCCGAGGTAGAAGGGCTGAGGTCCGAGGAGTTCGACCACAAGATCACGAGCGACACCTACATGGACTGGGCCGGTGAAACGGTCGGCAATTTCCAGTCCTTCGGGGTGGTAGGAACACCGGTCGTCTGGCGGGACGACGAAGTGATTCCCGTCGTGAAGAACGTCGACGACGGCCCGGCGATCAGCCCAGAGGAGTTTCTGACCCAGCTCCAGCAGCATTGACGTGCCGGAACCGGGCCAATTACAGGCGGGTCCTGGATGGGTTGGGAATGCCGTCACTCGAAGCATCATCCACCGCGAAGGGCTGCGAGTACCTCTAGTACTCCAGCAGCGCTTTGACGTTTTCCCTGTTCAGGGGCGGTCTGGGTGAGTGTAGAGGGCTGGTTTTCGAGTCCCTTCGCACTGCCCGTCGCGGCCTCAATCGAGCGCGGCAGCATGATGCTCTCGTAGGCGCGGACGGCGTCGTCGACGCTGGACTCCGTGGCCAGTGCGTGGGCGAGGTCGGTGCCGTCGAGCATGGCGAGATTGGCGCCCAGCCCTGCCAGGGGCATCAGGTGCGCGGCAGCGCCGAGCAGCGTGACGCCGGGAACGTGTTCCCAGGTGTGCGGGGCGGGCAGGACAAACAGGGACCGGTGGATGCACTCGTGGTCGCTGTTGCGCGGGATGTAGCGCAGGCTCTCGTCCCAGTCGTCGAACATCCTCAACAGGTGTGTCCGCACGGCCCGCTGGTCGACGGGGTCGATACCGGCGGCCTCACGGACGTCCGTCTGGATACGGACGCGGGGCGTGTCGTCGACTGGGCTACCGCGGACGGCACACTGCAGATGATCGCCCATGAGCCGCCCGAGCAGCACGAAGAGTCCCTGGTGTTCATGCCGCAGGCGCTCACCCCGGCCTCCGCTGGCGGGCCATGCCTCTTCTGGGAAGTGTCCGTGCGTGATTCATCGGACTTTACTTCAGATGTCACTGTCCACGGCACCGAAATGGACGGAGGAGCGGCCCAGCTACCGGTGCAGGGTCCGACCGTTCCCAACACCATCGCGGCGATCCTGCTGGCCCTGCGAGACCGCGCCGGCGTGGTGCCGCATGTCTACTTCAGCTGGTCTGAAGGCGGGCCGGTGAGTCGTCTGCTCCGTTTCCTGGGCTTTGGCGACGGCGAGGTGGCCACGGTCACCCGCGAGGTACTGCGCCGCGCCGAGCCGGACCCGGAGCGCCGGCCGCGCGTCCACGTGAGCTGAGTTCACCCGTCCTGGTGAGCGCGGAGGACGAGCATGGCACGGGCGTCGACCTCCACCTCGCTGCCACCCTTGATCAGTGGACGGTACTCGGTATAGGGGATGGCGGTGTCCACCTCCACCGCCCACCACGGGCCGAGCCCTTTGGGAACGGTGAAGGGGAGCGCCTGGCTGTGGGCGTTGAAGAGCAGGAGGAACGAGTCGTCCTCCACCCGAAGCCCCCGTAGGTCCGGTTCCGTGATGGCCCTGCCGTTGAGGTTGACCATCAGGGACCTGGCGAAGCCGGTCTCCCAGTCGGTCTCGGTCATCTCGCGCCCGGCAGGCGTGAACCAGGCGATGTCCTTCGTCGCGTTGACGGATGCGTGCGCCGCACGTCCCCGGAAGAACCGGCGCCGGCGGAAGACGGGATGGTCACGGCGCAGGGCGATCAGCTTGCGGGTGAAGTCGAGCAGTTCGCTTCCCTCGGTGACATTGAGCCAGTCGATCCAGGTCAGTTCGTTGTCCTGGCAGTAGGCGTTGTTGTTGCCGCGCTGGGATCGGCCGAGTTCGTCACCGTGCAGCAGCATGGGCACGCCCTGGGAGAGCAGCAGGGTGGCGAGGAGGTTGCGCTGCTGGCGGGCGCGCAGGGCGAGGACGCCGCGGTCGTGGGTGGGGCCCTCCGCGCCGCAGTTCCAGGAGCGGTTGTGGTTCTCGCCGTCGCGGTTGTCCTCGCCGTTGGCCTCGTTGTGCTTGTCGTTGTACGAGACCAGGTCGCGCAGCGTGAAGCCATCGTGAGCGGTGACGAAGTTGATCGAGGCGTAGGGGCGGCGGCCGTCGTTCTGGTACAGGTCGGAGGAGCCGGTGAGGCGGGAGGCGAACTCGCCCAGGGTGCCGCCCTCGCCGCGCCAGAAGTCGCGTACCGTGTCACGGTACTTGCCGTTCCACTCGGTCCACAGCGGCGGGAAGTTGCCGACCTGGTAGCCGCCATCACCCACGTCCCAGGGCTCGGCGATGAGTTTCACCTGGGAGATGACCGGGTCCTGCTGGACGAGGTCGAAGAACGACGACAGCCGGTCGACTTCGTGGAACTGGCGGGCCAGGGTGGCGGCCAGGTCGAAGCGGAAGCCGTCGACGTGCATCTCGGTCACCCAGTAGCGCAGCGAGTCCATGATGAGCTGCAGTGTGTGCGGGTGGTTCATCCGCAGGCTGTTGCCGGTACCGGTGGTGTCCCAGTAGAAGCGCGGGTGTTCTGCGGACAGGCGGTAGTAGGCCGCGTTGTCCAGGCCACGGAGCGACAGCATGGGCCCGAGGTGGTTTCCCTCGGCGGTGTGGTTGTAGACGACGTCGAGGATGACCTCGATGCCCGCCTCGTGCAGGGTCTTGACCATCGAGCGGAACTCCTGCACCTGCTCGCCCCGCTGCCCGGACGAGCAGTAGGCGTTGTGCGGGGCGAAGAAGCCGATGGTGTTGTACCCCCAGTAGTTCGACAGGCCTTTCTGCACCAACACGTGGTCGTGGACGAACTGGTGGACCGGCATCAGCTCCACCGCGGTGACGCCCAGCGTGACGAAGTAGTCCACCATGGCCGGGTGCGCCAGCGCCGCGTACGTGCCGCGCATCGCCTCTGGTATCGCCGGATGGGTCTTCGTCAGTCCCTTCACGTGGGCCTCGTAGATGACCGTCTCGTGGTACGGGGTCCGTGGAGGGTGGTCGCTGCCCCAGTCGAAGAAGGGGTTCACCACCACCGACTTCGGTGCGTACGGGGCGGAGTCCAGACGGTTCCGTCGGCCAGTGGCACCGAAGTGGTACGGGAAGAGCGCCTCGTTCCACTCGACCTCGCCCTCGATCGCCTTGGCGTACGGATCGAGCAGCAGTTTGTGGTGGTTGCAGCGCTCACCACGCTCGGGTCGGTACGGGCCGTGCACCCGAAAGCCGTAGCGCCGGCCCGGCCCGACGTCTGGCAGATAGATGTGGTGGACGAAGCCGTCCACCTCTTTCAGCGTGACCCGCTCCTCGGCGCCGTCCTCGTCGAAGAGACACAGCTCCACGCGCTCCGCCACCTCGGAGAACACGGCGAAGTTCGTTCCTGCACCGTCGAACGTCGCGCCCAGTGGCGACATCTGACCCGGTCGCGGGCCTACCTCGGTACTCTCCTGCCATATACGCATGATCACGCGCCTCCCCAGCAAGGATGGCGGGCAGCCCGCACCCGTCGTTCCCTTTTTGCCCGCGTCACCGGTGAGCATGCCCGCAGGCCTGCCCCGCACGGACAGGCGCGGGTGACGGCGCGTGAAGTCGCAGCACCTCCTCGGGCCCTGCCAGCAGACAGGGGTTGAGCATGGCGTACGTCCAAGGGGCGCGCATGAGTAGCGGGATTTACTTTCCCACGCAAGAGTGGTACCTGCGGGCAGCAGCTGTTTCAGTGCACTCGGGCTGCTGCCCGCAAGGCATCCGGGGCAGCCCGAGGGACAAGAACCGCGATCAGAGCGGCGAGCGGCTACGAGGCACCCGTGCCAAGGGGCTCACAACCCCGTACAGCTGGTCGAGCGTGTCCCGCAATACCGGCCGGTCTGTTGGAGCGGCGGTCACCAGTGTCTGCTCCAGAAGTTGGCGACGGCGCTGACGTGTCGCTTCGAGCACGCACTTGCCGGCGCCAGTGAGAGAGAACTCGCCTGATGGGAGACGCCGTACCAGCGTGCCCTGCTCCAAGCGACCGAGCAACCGGGCTGCCCATGAGTGGCTGACACAGAGGTCTCCGGCGATTCGGTCAGGCTCAGTCGGCTCGCTGCCCAGGGCGAGTAGAACCCGCATCTGCTCCTCGGAAACCGTGGGGGCGACGTCCGCATGGGCCTGCTGCCACAACTTGATCATCGCTTCGGCGACGTGTTCCGCAGCAGGACTCGCTTCGGCACGTTCGGGTTCCACTGACATGGCTTCCCCTTTCCTCGATGCCGTTGAGTACGCGCTTACCCGACCGAAGGACCGTCAGCCCCGCCTATGCGTTCGAAAATGCCATGAGCTGGGACGGGAGGTCAATAATATGTAGAATTGATGGGGCATCTGGGTGACACGGCCCTTGCTTGAGAACTGATATTTCTCTCATTCCGCGAATTGTCGCCGCAGTGGCTCGCAAGGTTCGTCACGGCATCTTCCGTGGTGTCGTAGACGTCATCTCATGTGCGCGCCGACGGGCCGCCATAAGGGCGTTCGGACCCGCTGAATCACGGAACGGGACACCGGCGGGGTCCAGCACGATGAACCGTTCGTCGGCATCGACGAGGTTCAAGAACTCGGTTCCGCGGGACACCAGACAGCGGCCGACATGGGTCTTCGCGACCGAAGGGGCGCTGGATATTTCAGACGCCCTCCCCGTCATTCTTCCCGGCACGCAGTTCGCGCCCGTGAAGTTGCGCCTGCCCTAAATGTCCCCGCCCATCCGCCACGGCGCCGACGAGACTCCGCGGCCTAGTGCGACGCCGCCGGTGTGAGTGGCCAGTCGGCGGGAATTCGGAGTGCAGTGCAACACGGACGTCACTCGACGAGGAGACCGAAACCCATGCTGGCCAACTTTTCGGCTGCCCTGTTCTTCATCGCCTTTTTGATCAACGCAGCAGACATCTCGACCAACCACACCTTCACCTCAACCAACGTCATGCTCCTTGGCCTCACGGTTCTGGCCTTGCACCTTGCAGGCCTCGGAGGCGGCTGGACCGTCCGCGGCCGCAGACGCTGAAGACCTCTCAGGAATCTCTGCCTGCCGGCACCTCCCCGACGGCCTGCCACCTACGCGCGGGTACGGCTTGAGGGACACAGGATCGGGCAGGATGGGAAGACTGCCTGGGCACGGCCCGCGGCTCGCCACGTCGATCAAGACCATCCGACCCCGCGCGCCGAGGAGGGCTGCTCATGGATCGCAGCTACGCCGCCCGCGTACGCCGTCGCGATCGAGCGGCGAGAAGATCGGCGCGGGGCACTCAGGCCACCGCCGGGGCGCCAGAATCGGCGGGCAGGGGAGGCGAGGACTTGGAAGCATCCTGGCGCGGGAGCGGTCATCGGGGGAGCTGAGGAGCCGTCGCCGCCCGCTTCTCATGTGGGCGTCACGCCTGAATACGGCGCCCCGGTCGGTCGCGGCTATGATCCGCATCTTCGAGCGATTGGGGACGTGGTGGGGATACTTCGGCGCGGAGAGCGTCGTGAGGGGGCGGACTTTCCGCGCGATGGTGTGTTCGCGTTCCTGTCCGAGGCGGAGGCTGCCCGATTGCGTACCTTCGTCCGCGAGGCATTCGCGGAGCGTGGCATCGAGGTAGCGGTCGAACCGGGATGCGTGACCACGGATACGGGCTGGCGCTTCGGCCTCACCAACATCGCGGCCGTGTGCCACAACGACAGCCGTGGACCACGGAGCTGGCGGAAGCTGGTCGATGAACATGTGGACCGGGTGATCCGCTCGATGGCGGGCCCGCAGGCTCTCAGGGTCCTGCCGCACGAACGGCTCCTGGCCCAGCTCTACCCCCGCTTCATTCCCAGCGAGCCCGCGCTCGTGAAGGCCTTCGGATACGGTCCCCGTTCGGTGCCGGGGCTGCTGGAGGTGCTGGCGCTCGACCTCCCGGAAACCGTCGACATGCTGACCGCGGACTCCCTCTCCAGCCTGGGTGAAATGACTGCCCTTCGGGAGCGTGCGGTCCAGAACCTCCGGGCCGTCCGGGTTGACAAGCACAAGGTGGTCAGGGACAAGGACGGTTCCCACTTCGACGTGCTGGTGGGCGGCTCGTACTTCATCGCGAGCCTCGCCCTGGTCCTCGACGAGGTCGTACGCCGCTACACCAAGGCCTCACCGGCACCGCACGGAATCCTGGTCGTTGTGCCGCACCGGCATCAACTCGCCTTCCACGTCGTCCGCGACAGGGACGTGGCCCCCTCACTGCATGCCATGGCCCGGTTCGCCGCAGTGGGGTTCGAGGAGTCACCGGGCGCGCTGAGCCGCTCGGTGTTCTGGTGGCACGAGGGCAGGTTTACCCAGGTCGCCACGCAGGACATCGCTGGCCTGCACATCAAACTCACTCAGGAGGCCATGGACCTGGCGGCGCGATTCGCGGGAGGATAGCCGGGCCTGCCCAACCTGGTTCTGTGTGCAGTCACTTCGAAAACGCCGACGGCGGACCACCTCGGTTGAGACGACGGACACCGTCCGCCGGCGACGGACCAGATCACATGAGATTCGATGGAGTTCGCCGTCTCAAGTGATCTGGTCCTCGCAGGTCCCAGCCCCGACTCCGACGCAGAAACCGAGACGGGACACCGGGGCCGGCGCGTGAGGTGTCAGTGGCGCCGCATCAGGCGGTGGTGGGGCGGCACGCCGGCGGGCCAGATCGCGGTCCTGCGCACTATGAGGAGCTAACACAAAGAGCTCTGCGGACCCATGTCTCCTTCCCTGTTGCCTCGTTGGTCAGAGCGTGGGGAAGAGGATGGGGCCGCCCTGGCTTGTGGCGGACGACCTGTGAGAGTGGATCGAGCCGCTCCTGCCAGTGCGGGAACGGCGTCGGCGGTTCCCGGGCAGGCTGCTGCTGGACGATCGCAAGTGTCTGCAGGGGATCTTGTTCGTGCTGCACACGGGGATCCAGTGGGAGTGGCTGCCGCAGGAGCTCGGCTTCGGCTCGGGCATGACCTGCTGGCGTCGGTCGCGGGACTGGAAGGGGGCTGGGGTGTGGGACCGACTGCACCTGGTGCTGCTGACCGAGCTGTACCGCGCCGGTGAGCTGGACTGGTCGCGGGCGGTGATCGACGGCTCGCACCACCAGGCCCGTCGCGGCGGCCCAAAACGGGACCGAGCCCGGTCGACCGCGCCCGACCCGGCTCGAAACACCATGTGATCACGGACGGCCGCGGCACCCCGCTGGCCATCGCGTTGACCGGCGGCAACTGGCACGACGTCACCCAGCGGCTGCCACTTGTGGACGCCTTCCCTCACGTCCGCGGCAAGCGGGGCCGACCCCGTAACCGCCCGGACCGGCTCCACGCCGACCGCGGCTACGACTGCGACAAGTACCGGCGCTTGTTGTGGCAGCGCGGGATCAAACCGGTGATCGCGCGTCGCGGAGTCCCGCACGCTTCCGGACTCGGCGCTGTCCGGTGGGTCGTCGAGCGGACAAACGCGTGGATTCATGGCTTTCGTCGCCTGCGAATCCGGTGAGACATCCGCGACGACATACACGAGGCCATCCTCAAGCTGGCCTGCTGCATCATCACCTACAGACGCGTCCGAGCGTTGTGCTGACTCCCCTCAGTTGAAATAGTCCAGGGTGCGCCGGGCGTACCAACCGGCTGTTCGCGGTGAGAAAGGCAGGCACGTGTTTGACACCTTCGCGGTGCAGTGGCCCGAGACAGCCAGGGAACAGTTGGAGCCGGCACAGTTCGAGCTTCCGTTGCGTGGCAACGCGACGCCGGCCTACCAGCGGTTGGCCGAGGTCTTTCGGCACCACGCCGGAACCTCATTCGCGGATGGCCTGTACCGGATTCACGGCGTCGAGACCGCCCAGCAAGCGCGCGACTACTGCCTTCAGTTGGCTCCGGGGGCCGGACGCGTTACCTTCCCATTCGCCTTCGACTGGCTGGGACGCCAGCTCGCCGTCGATCTGAGGGATCCGCAGAACCTGCCCGTCGTCCAGTTCGACCCTGCGGCCGGAAAGGCCTACGAGAGCGAGATGGCACTTGTTGAGTTCCACGACTTGATCTCGGAAGAGAGCCTGGCAGGCGAGGCTCTCTCATGGGAGCTGTACCGAGAATGGCGCGCACAGGACATGGATCCTCTCGGATTCGATGAGTGCGTGGGGCTGGGGGTTCCGCTCTTTCTCGGAGGAGAGGAGGCGGTAAGCAACCTCCAGCGATCCAGCTTGGATGTCTACTGGGAGCTCTCGTGCCAGTTGGCACGCGGAGTGAGTGGACTCCAGGCGGCCCGATTCCCGTCCCCGTAGCCTGGCCAGCGAGGCATCCGGGTGGAAGACATGGGCAACAGAGCTCTTTGTGTTACTCAGGTTGAACTCGTGCAGTCCGGTGGCCCTGACGGTTTTTGGTCGCTGCGGTACGACGTCGTCATGCGGTACGCGAATGGGGGCGGGCTGACCCCCAAGGAGCAGGAAAGCGGGAGCGGGTGCGTCTTGAGGCGGCCGAGCGGTTCGCTCGTGGGGAGAAGGCCGAGGCCGTCGCGCGGGAGCTTCGGGTGACGTCGCGGTCGGTGCGACGTTGGCGGCGAGTGTGGGAGGAGGGCGGTGCGGACGCCCAGCGCTCGAAGGGGCCGGCCTCGGTGGAACGGCTGAGCGCCGGGCAACGGGAGCGGCTGGAGTGTGAGTTGAAGCGGGACCCGCTCGCGCACGGCTGGGACGACGAGTTCCAGGGGTGGATGCTGAAGCGGGTCAAGCTGCTGATCGGGCGGATGTTCCATGCCGGGTTCACGATCCAGGGCGTGTGGAAGCTGGTGCGGCGAAACAGGGCATGTCGAAACGCGAGATCATCCGCTGCCTCAAACGCTACGTCGCCCGCGAGATCTACCGTCAGATCCAGCCGGCGTCGTCCCTTACTGCCTGGCCTTCTGCCGCTTGACGCAACATAGGGGCACCCTGAACGTGCATCTGGCGAAGGAGCTGGGCGACTTCGCCGAGGAACACCAGGACTGGTTACAGATCTTCCAGTTGCCCTCCTACGCACCGGAGCTGAAGCCGGCCGAGGGGATCTGGTCGCTCCTCAAGCGGCACCTGGCCGACTTCGCCGCCGCCGACCTCACGCACCTCACCCGCGTGATCAAACGGAAGCTGAAGAAGATCCAGTACCGGCCCCACTTGGTCGACGGCGGTCAGCCACCCACCGGTCTGACCATGGACGACGACGCGATCAGTCCGCCGGACTCCGCGTAGTTCAAGCGCCCGGTGAGCTCGTGCCACAAGTACGAGCCTGCCAGCGCCTCTTGCAGCGACTTGACGAACTGTTCTGCCTCGGGTGGTACGGCCGCCGGGGCCTCGGCCAGAGTGTCGACCCTGGCGGTCAGCAGATCGTTGACGACGGCAGCAGCGTCGCGCCGATTGAGCCCAAGGGCTTTGCGAGCAACCTCCACGCCGTTGTTGCCGACTGTTCCCTCATCGACCTCCCGGTCGTAAGACACGATGTCGTTGTGCAGGCTGACGGCGTCAACGAACGCGTCAACGGCGGTGCGGAACTCCCTGCATCGAACTGCATTCTCATGGAGCTCGCCCATCGCGTGCTCCATGAGCACGGCGGTGAACTGCAGGCCGCCGAAGTCACGGCGGGCTCCCAGATATTCGATCAGGTCGGTCAAGGCATGGTCGACGTGATCGAGCTCCCACAGCACCCCGTCGAGGAAGCGCCGCACACTGCTGATGAACCGATCGCGCCAGACCAGGCTCATGGTGGCGGACGTGCCGGTCCACAGATCTGCGAAGGCCCGCTCCACGGGATTGGCCGGGCTCAGCGGCCGCGGCAATCCGTCCAACGGCAAGAACAGCATCAGCCGTTCCACCTGAGCTGCAGCCGACTCCTGGTCGTGGTCACGCCGGTAGAGCGGCAGGAACAGGTCGTCAACGAACCACAGAGCAACATGCCAATCGGTGACCAGCTCCAACTCGCTGGCCTCGGCGTCGGGATGGGTCAAGGCGATGAACAACGGGAAGTCGGCCTGATCGAACTTCTCCTCGCTCCACCTTTGAGGCCATTCCAAGTACTCGTCGTCGAACATGCCCATCTGCCGGGCCCACTCCTTTGCATGTGCGCGTGCCTGGTCAACATGGGGGTTGAGGCGGGACTCGAACGGCATGTGGAACTGCGGATGTGCAAGGGATCCCATGATCGGTTGCTTCCCTTCCCAAGCCCCGAGATGCCAGGGTTCACCCTGCGGCCTAATACTGTGACCCTCGGATCATATGATTCGCTATTCGGCTCATGCTGAGCAGAGGGATCTCGCTGACAGCATCCTTGACCGCGCGGCGAACCCTGCGCGGGATTCTCAGGCGTCCCTGGGGAGCAGGTGCTGGCCGACCTGACGGAAGGTCCATGAGCCATGGGTGTGGGTGAAGACCCACACCAGGTCGAAGCGGTTCGGCCACGCCGCGGGCGCGCCGCTGTGCGACGCGCCGAGGGCATTGACGATGGCCGGGATGCGCGAGTGCTCCCAGCAGACCAGGACCGGTTGGGGAGCGGAGAGCGCGGCTTCGGCCAGTGCGGCTTCCTGGGACTCGGCGTGCGTGGTGTCCAGGGGGATGCCCATGTGCCGGGCGAGCGGTGTGACGGTTTGCCGCATCCGGTGGGCGCCGGCGAGCGGGCCCTGGTCCGCAGCGGCGTAGATGGTCCGCGGACGCACGATGCCGGGTTTCAGGGGCTGGCCTTTGGGCGGGTCGAACAGCGCCGGCAATGCCCTGGCCCGCTCCCAGCCGCGCGGGGTGAGGGACTTGGCGTCCGGACGGCCGTTCTCGTCGATGCCGGATTCGTTCCGGCCCGGCTTCTCCCCGTGCCGGATGATCATAATGGTGGTGTTGTCGGCGACCGGGACCCTGGTAGCCGGCGTGTCGGCGGGCTCGGGTACGGCTTCGCGCGCGTGCTTGCCGCCGCAGCCCGCAAGGACCGCGGGCGCGACCGCCGCCATCGCGGCCAATGCCCCACGCCGACTGACCATCGCGCGAGCGACGCCGCTACCGCCCCCCGTCCGCGCAGCCCCTTGCGTCCGGCTTTCCACCATGCGAACTCCTCGCCGCGCTTCTCGGGCCACTGAACGTTGCGGAGCACTACAGCATCGCTTGGTGAGAACCCCTCTCATGTTGGCCGCCGTCGGAACCGGGCGCGGTGGCCGACGGTCTCTTCCCGGGAAGGGCGGGAACAGCGCCCTTGACGCCCGAACGCGGGTGACAAGCGTAGATCAAAAGCGTACGAAAGCAGGGAAATGAGGGCTGTGGAGACGTTGAGGCGGCGGCTGCCGGGCACCGCCGTATACGTGACGGCCCTGCTGCTCACCGCATGGTGGCTGAAGGGACAACCGGCAGCGGAACGGGCCCGCTTCATGCGCCACAACAGCAGCAACGTGCACCACCTGGATGTCGGCAAGTGGTGGACCCTGTTCACGAGCGGTCTGGTGGTCGACGGTGTACCGGCCCTGGTCGGTATCGCCGCGGTGGCCGGGGTCCTGGGATGCGCCGAGTGGCGCTGGGGGACGCTGCGCGCGTGCGGAGTCTTCGTCTTCGGTCACCTCACCGCGACCCTGCTCACCGAGGGCGCCCTGTGGCTGATGCACGTCGCCCATCTGCCCGGCGTGCCCACCCGGACCCGTGACGTGGGCATCAGTTACGGCCTGGTGACGACCGCCGCCTGCCTGCTCGCCCTCACCGCCGGCCGGCTCCGCCGCTATGGCCTGCCCCTGCTCGCCGCGGCGCTGACGGCCGCGCTGCTGTACGACCAGGAGCTCGCGGACGTCGGCCACCTGGCCTCCCTCGCGCTGGGCTCCCTCGCCGCCCGCACGGCGTGGCTGCGCACCCCGTCCGGGCCCCTAGTAGGCACCATGCCCGTCGCACCTGATCCCGCCGGCGCCGCATTGCCGAGCGGGAGTGCCCCGGTGAGGGACGAGGGTATCGGTGCGCGGGGTACGCCAGGAGCAGTCCCGGACGGCGCGCGTTGAGCGGTTCGCTGTCCCAGGCCGACAGCCGCGGGAAGAACTGCAGCGAGAAGGTGCTGTTCGTCTCCGCCCACCACCAGCAGTGCATCAGCGTGCGGGACGTCGGGGCCGGTTCCGGTTCGACCGACCGGAATCACCATGGGGCCGGGCTCAGGACGGTGTTGCGGGTGGCAAGGGCGGCAGCCCTTTCTCGTAGAGCCAGGTGGGCAGCAGCGGTTCGACCCCGTCGGCGAGTACCGCCCGCGTGAGCGATGAAGGCGCCGGTGTCGGCGCTGCGGTCGTGGCGTACCTGTTGCCAGCCGCGCAGCAGGACGAAGAAGAAGCGGTCGTCGCCAGTGTCAGCCGCAGGGCGTGGAACTTACAGGCGCCCCTGCCGTGGACGCGGTCGTCGAAGATGCGGTCGGGCCTGGGGCCGTGATCCGCAGGCGCTGCGGGCCTTTCCTCAGCGTGTGCCACGTCGCGCGGGCGATGGTGTCGGCGGAAGTCCTCGCCGATGTGCTCCGACCACAGCCATTGTCCGTAGGTGGCGAAGCCCTCGCTGAGCCAGATGCGGGAAGGATCTCCACTGCCAACCGGCATGCTGTGCGTGCCGCCGTGCTGGCGGCAGTGGGCCTGTTGGCACTTGGACTTGGCGCCGCCTCAGCCTGCGGAGATCAGTCACGCCTTCACGGCGAGACCGCACTCCGTGATGGCCGGCGCACGCGTGCGTACCAAGGGCAACGGGGCGAACGACGAGGACCGTTTCGAGAGGTTCTGCGTTCAGCAGCGTCTGGGCAGGGGCCCCTGGCGCACGGTGCGGTGCGCTCGTGGCGGCACCCTGCAGATCCGTGGCGCGCTCTACGAGGGCGATCTCCGCGGGCAGCACCTCGTCCTGAGGTGGGCCACCCCGGCCGTGGACGTCAGGATCTGCTGGCCACGTCCCATCCGTGAGGCCGGCAGGAGGGCGCTGGTGCCAGCGATCGGGACCGTGAGCAGCGGGCGGGCCGTGACGCCAAGAGGACACCGTCGATTCGGGTATCGGCGTAGGGGTGTGCAGATCTCTCCTTCCACAAGAAGTCCGGCAAGCGGTCGGGGCACATGCTCCAGACCATCTACAGCGCCTTCGAGCGACTGATCGTCGCAGAGGTCGACTGCGGCCGCGTACGCATCGAACTGCGCTGGCCCGTGTCACACGACTGATCTTGTAGTGGGACGAGGAAAGCCCGCAAACGCGGCTTACCTCTTGGGTCCTGAACCTTGTCACGTGAGCGGTGAGACAGAACCGAGGGTTTTATCGGTCTTTTAGGATCAGGGCCGATCACGGTTCTGGGGGATACGGATGACTTTCGAGGTTGATCTACCGCTCGTGGAAGACGCCGAGGCCGCTGGGCTCGCTTCCGAGCTCACCGAACTTGGCAATGAGCCCTTCCTACGGGCGGTGCTCCGCGACCAGGCGCGCTTCCACCACCGCAGCACCGATCGCCTCGTTGGCTGGTCGACCGACGTTCCGGAGAACGCTGAGCCCACCTCCAGCCTCCTGCTGCGCGCCGTCCATCTGTGCTTCACGGCTCACCTGCCACTGAGTCTCTCACCCGACCTGCTCTGGTACGCCGTCGTGCACGAGGTAGCCGTCCACGTGCGCCTGAACTCCGGCACATACGCGGGACTCTTCACCGAAACGCAGGGGCACCGGCAGACCACCGCCGTACGTGACGACCTGGCACCGCAGGATTGGGGGCGCTCGATCAACCTGGTCCAACAGCCCCTGCGTGCCCGCATCGGCGATGAGGTGGCCGACCTGTTCCAGCCCGCCTTCTCGACCACCACCCCCACCAACGCCACGGCCACCCTGGTGGCGCTGATGGACGTGGTCAGCCCGTACTACCGCTTCCGGTGGACCTCGCTCTGCGGCATTCCCCGGATCCGGCTGGAGGGCACGGACCGAGACTGGCGCCTGCTGGCAGCCCGGGTGCGGGAGCTGGAAGGATGGTTCGAAGGCCTTCGCCCGTGGTTCTCCGCCCTGCATCCGGTGCTGGACTCGATCAGCGCGACGGCCTCGGGGTGGGGCATCGACCAGCAGTTCTGGCGTTCGCTCTACAAGTGGGAGTCGGCGTCCGGCGGTGACAGGGTCACTGGCTGGATCACTGCTTTCTTCGCCCACCGATACACCGAAGACGGACCGTCTCCCAAGCAGTCGTTCGGCCCGGGAACCACCGATGAGGAGGACTTCCCTTCGCATGTCTCCCGAGTCCCGTTCCGCTGGGAGACGCCCCCCGGCACATTGGAGATGGCCTTCCTCGGAGGTGTGCTCGGCATAGAACGCGACGGCGAGTGGATCCGGCCGTGCCTCGGCTACGCTGTGGTGGAACTGCTTCCCGCTACCGAGCCCCGCGACGAGCGCCTGCCCGAGCCGTGGACCATGACTGACATCCAGCGCGTCACTGGCTGCCCACAGGCCCAGCTTCTCACGCCCGTCGGCATCGTCACGCTGCACGGCGAACCTCTCCAAGCCGACTGCGCGATCAACTTGGATGGGCTCTGTGCGGTGCGGGCCAACGACGGTGACTGGTATCTCGGCGACCTTGCATCCGACACGGGTGACATCCACTGCTGGGGCAACTACGGCCCCGACCTCGGCTACGCCTTGCGGTCGGTCTAACCACACTGCCGCCCGGCTGGGTCGGCAACAGCCTGGCAGTGGGCAAGCCCGCCATGATCGCGCCCCGTTGGGACGCCGGGAAGTATCTCGGCAAACCCACCGGCGGCGGCAACCCAGCCACCAAGGGCGCAGCGTCCAGCAGCGTCAGGTCCACCGGCGAGGTCACCGGCCCGCTCTCGAACAACATCGCGTCGGTGAGCTCGAGCAGGGTGTCACTGCGTCGGGTCAGGCGCGCGTACAGGTCCTCCCGGAAGTGTGACGTGAAGTCGAACGCGTCCCGCCGGGCATCGTGACCCAGCACACTCACCTCTGCGGCCTTCGTGTGAATTCTGATTCCGTGGCGGAACGCAGGATCATGCGAGGGTCGTCCGCCTGCCCAGCGAATCACCGGACGAGCGAACCCGTTCGAGGTGTCGTTCGGAGTCATGGCACCATGTCCTGCATGACGACGAACCGAAAGGTCCATGCCGCGTAGACGGCCAGGACACATCCGGGTCGGCATGTCCCGCCGCCACCGGACACCAGACGCAAACCCCGTCATCGACGGCCTGTCCTCGCGTGCACTGTCAGAGATCTACCGTCTCGAGCGCACCCGAAACTATCTGCAGCCGGGCGACGTCAGCGCAGCCGTGCGCTTGTGGAAGGACTACGTCCGTCGTCCCGAGCGCGAGCTGTGGCACGACTACGAGTGGGGCAACGTGCACTGGTACTGCTGCGGCAATCCCCTTGAAGCGCGTGCTCTCCTTGACACCGTGACGCAGGCCATGTCGCCTCGAACTGCCCGCGAACTCCGTCAGATCATCAGCAGGTTCGATGACGTCTGGAACCAACCGTCACCGCCGTACGACACGGGCAGAGGATAAAAGACGAGCTCAGCACCGTCTTGGTGCGGCTGTTGCCCCGTTCCAGTTTGCCGCGTCGCGCTTGCCATAGCCGACATGGTCGGTGATCTCGCCCTCCCCGGTCAGCTGCAGCCCGTCATTGCGGGCGCGGTCGACCAGCATCGCGAGCAACTGCTCGTCCGACAGCGCCTCCGCGGCCGACTCGACGGATGGTGTCCCGCCGAGTGGTGTCGCAGCGATCTCCGCATAGCCCGTGGTCATGGGGCAGGAAGGCGCACCTCGCTGAGCCCTGACGGATCGAACGTCCATCCCCGTCGCCGCTCATCGGATCACCACGCGTTTGACGGCGCGTGCGGTGGAGCGGTCGGGTAATCCGCAGCCGCGCTGGGCCTTTCCTTTCCTCTTGCGTTGCTCCTGCGTCATGTCCGAGACGGGCTTGAGGAGTTCGTCCGCGCGGGCCATAGGACGCGGACGATGAAACGGTTGCGTTCCGACGTCGAATTGATATACTCTCACGTCGCGACGATACGGTCCCGTCCCGACGTAACCGAGGAGAAGCGTAAGGAATCCGGCGTCGGACCCGGCGACCGGGTCCGAGGTACGGGCCGGACGTGTGTACCCCGTTCCCGACCGAAGGCAGCGGATGTGAGTCAGGTCCTCGACGCACCGCCCCCGACGCCGGCCCTGGCCGACGAAGACCTCGCGGCGCTGGCCGTCCGTCACGGCCTGTCGGTCAGCGGCGCCCGCCCCTGCCTGCCGCAGTACGCGCGTCAGCTGCGGGCACGGCGTCACTTCATCAGCGCCTTCGCGACCGCCAAGGCGACCGCGCAGTACAGCGAGGCCGAGCTCGGCCAGATCTGCCAGGTGGCGAACCCGCTCCTGAACGCCGCGGTGTACTACTTAGTCTGGACGTTCACCCAGAGGTCGATCATGGCGGGCACCCGTGCGATCTCTGGCAACGTTGGCCTGGTCCGGGCCCTGCACTTCCCGCGGGCCGCACTGCCCATCTCGCTCGCGTTGCAGCAATTCCAGCAGTTGCTGTTCTCCATGGTCGCCCTCGTGGCGCACTTGCTCTGCTTCGGCATCCCGGTCGCCATGTCCTGGCTGCTGGTCTTCCCCGTGCTGACCCTGCAGTTCATCTTCAACGCCGGCGCCTCGATGATCGTGGCCCGCATAGGCGCCAAGACCCCGGACATCGCCCCGCTGACGCCATTCCTGCTGCGCACCTGGATGTACGCCTCGGGCGTCATGTGGAGCATCGACAAGACGCTCAAGCACAAGCCGTACCTGCTCAAAATCATCCTTGAGTCCAACCCGGCCGCGGTCTACATCGACCTGATGCGCTACGCGCTGATCGACAGCTTCAAGGCCCGCCAGTTCCCCCACCACGCGTGGGCGTACGCGGTCGGCTGGGCGCTGCTCTTCGGCCTCGGCGGGTTCATCTGCTTCTGGAAGGCAGAGGAGGAGTACGGCTGTGGCTGAGCAGAGCACAGAGTCGGTTCCCACTGGGAGACGCGGCCGGCATGCGAAGCGGCGCGCTTCGGGCGGATTGGCGCGCTCGTCGGCGATGATGGCGGTGGCCAGCGTCGTTTCACGGGGCACCGGAATGATCCGCTTGGTGCTGCAGGGGGTAGCGCTGGGAGTAATGGCGGTGGGCGGTGCCTACAACACCGCGAATACATTGCCGACCAGCCTGTACACGCTGATGATCGGCGGGGCCCTGAACTCGGTGCTCGTCCCGCAGCTGGTGCGCGCTCGCGCCGAGCATCCCGATGGGGGACGGGCGCACGAGCAACGGCTGGTCACGATGGTCCTCAGCGTGCTCGCCGTCGGCACCGCGGTGGCCGTATGGCTCGCCCCTCAGCTCGTGAGCCTGAACACGCCGGATACGCCGGGCAACCACCAGCTGTTCGAGCTGACCGTGACCTTCGCCCGTTTCCTGCTGCCGCAGATCTTCTTCTACGGCCTGTTCTTCGTACTGGGCCAAGTCCTCAACGCCCGCGGCAAGTTCGGCGCGATGGCCTGGGCACCGGTGGTGAACAACATCGTCCTGATCGTCATGTTCGGCTTGCACACGTGGCTGGCACCCTCTGCAGGCCATGCCGGCGACGTGACGCCCGGACAGGTTCGGCTGCTGGGCATCGGCACCACGGCGGGCATCGCGGTACAGGCCCTTTTCCTCATCCCCTCCCTCGCCGGTGCGGGGTTCCGGTGGCGCGCGCGCTTCGACTGGCGTGGGGTGGGCCTGGGCAAGAGCATCAGCGCAGCACGCTGGACTCTGCTGTTCGTCCTGGTCAACCAGATCGCCCTGACGGTCGTGACTCGCTACGCCAACGACGTCGACGCGGTCTTGCCGCACGCCGGGGCCGGCAACAGCGCGTACTTCTTCGCGCAGAACATCTGGATGATCCCGCAGGGCATCATCACGGTCTCCCTGGTCACCGCAATCCTGCCGCGGATGAGCCGGGCCGGAGCCGAGCGCCGCTTGGACGACGTACGCGAGGACATCTCCCGAGGTCTACGCGTCACGGGTGTCGCCATCGTCCCCGCTGCGTTCTTCTTCCTCGCTTTCGGCCCGCAAGTAGCCACCGTGATGTTCTCCTACGGCAGCGGCGGCGCCACTTCCGCTCACCCGCTGGGCCACATGCTCCAGGCCTTCGCCCTGGGCCTGATCCCCTTCTCCGGGCAGTACCTGCTGCTGCGAGGCTTCTACGCCTTCGAGGACACCCGAACCCCGTTCTGGATGGCCGTGTGGATCTCCACCCTGGACATCGTTCTGGCCACCGGCTGCCACCTGTTCCTGCCGACACGCTGGGCGGTCACCGGCATGGCCGCGGCCTACGCCGTCTCCTACGCCATCGGGCTTGTGATCACAGGGCTGCGCTTGCGGCGCCGCCTGGAAGGCCGCCTTGACGGCAAGCGTCTGCTGCGGACCTACGGCAAACTCACCGTCGCCGCAGCTACCGCGGGCGGCGTGGGCTGGGCCGCAGCCCGCGCATGCGAAGGCCTCATCGCGGCTCCCGCGACGGACTCCCTCCTGGCCCTCATGGCAGGAGCCATCGTGATGCTTACGCTGTTCCTGCTCCTTGCTTGTCTGTTGCGGATCACCGAACTTCGCAGCTTGCCGGGCCTGTCTGGCCGAGCGTAACCGACGGGTTCCCCAGGACCGGCGGGCCGTCCTCGCCTTCCCCTGCATCGCCTTCACCGCGCGCGGCGTCGTCGTCCTGGCCGGCTCCCGCGGCCAGCAGTTCCTCGACGCGTTCCCCGAGCTGGCTGGTCAGGTCGATCACTTGTTGTTCCAGCGCGGTGATCCGGCTCTTGAGCTGTTCGGCGTTGGCGGCGGCTCCGAGCCCAGACTCCCGCCATACCCGCTCTCCGAGAAGTTCGGAGAGCTTCATCCCCGCCGCCGTCAGCTCCGCGAAGCCCTTCGACCCGATGTGCTCCAACAGCCAACGCACCGGCCACCGGCGATCGAAGAACGCGCGCGTCACCGCCGATACGGCGAGCCCCGCCGCTAGGTCCTCTCTTTCTGATCTTCCTGGGCGCGCGGCGTTGGGCACTGGCAGGATCCGAAAGAGAGGACCTGGGCCTCAGCCAACCCGGTCGAGGACGGACGACAGCGCGGCGCGCAGCCGTTCGTCCTCGCGGATCATCGCGTGGTCGGACCCGGAGACGACCAGGCGGCGGTCCCCGGTGGCGAGCGCGGCCAGCCGGCCGTGCTGCTCCGGCGTCAGGGCGGCGGCGCCGAGCGCGCGCAGGGCGTCGCAGGCGCCCTTGAGGTCGGCGCGGGTCTCGGCCGAGTGCAGCGCCGCCTCGGCGAGCCGGGCGCGGTCGAGGCCGACCGGATCGGCGACGGCGAGCAGCCCGAGGACGGCCGAGGGTGCCTGGGCCGGGTCGTCGAGGAGAGCTTCGAGCCGGGCGGTCAGCGGGCGCCCGGCCGGGCCGAGCACGGCGATCTCGCGGGCGGCGCGGGCGGCCGTCCAGTGGAACCACTGCCGGCCCTCGCAGCGGTCGAACACCGAGGCCAGCACGGGGACGACCTCGGCCGCATCCCCGGCGATCCGCCACAGGGCGAGCGCCAGGGCGAGGTCGAGGTCCACCTCCGGCGTGGTGTCGCGGCCGGTGGTGCGGCCGAGCGCCGTCCGCAGGGCCGGGGTGAGGCGGGCGGCCGCCGGGCCGAGGTCGGCCACGGCGCGGGCGGCCTCGACGGCGCCGCGCACACCGGTGGCGAGCGCCGCCTCGGCGGCGGCGAACAGCGGCCCTGTCTCGCCGGTCAGCTCGTGCAGCGCCTGCGCCACGAACAGCTTCCCGGCGCCGGCCCGCAAGGCGGTGGCGGCCTGCTCGCGCTGGTCCGGCCCGATGTCGGCGGCGACGGCGGTGATTGCGGTGGCGGCGTACTGGAACCGGGGCAGAACGGCGCACAGTTCGGGCAGCGCCTCGGCGGCCTGCGGGCCCCACTGCCGCAGCAGGTGGACCAGCCCGGCGGTGTCGTTGTGGTCCTCGGTCGTCGAGCAACCGCAGTCCTTGCACCCCTCGGGACGCTCCAGCGCCTTGGCGGCCAGGCGAGCGCGGACCGCGGCGAACAGCTCCGGGTCGAACGGGAAGGGCACATCGGCCGGGGCGTGGGACCCGGCGGCGCACTGCATGGCGCGCGGGCGCCGGCCTAGGGCCCGGGCCAGCAGCGGGGCGGCGGCCCGCGGCGCCACCAGGACGAGCGCGGCGAGGGTCTGGTCGGCCGCCTCGTCGTCCGGCTGCGCGGCGAGTTCGGCGAGGACGGGCGCGGCCTCGGCGGCGGCCGGGCCGAGCTTGCCCAGCAGCTGGACGGCCGTCCAGTTGGCGGCGAGCGGGGCGATCGCGGGGATCAGCCGCTGTGGAGCGCTGCGGGACAGGGTGCAGGCGCGGTCGGCCGCCCACAGGGCCTCGGCCCGCACCTCGGGGCGCTCGTCGCGCAGGGCGGCGTCAAGCAGGGCGAGGGCACTGTCGCGGTCGGCATCGGTGTCCCGCCCCAGCAGGATCCCGACGATCGTGCGCAGCGGCTCCCGGTGCTCGTCCGCGTAGCCGGACCTGGCCGTCTCGCGCGCGGGCAACAGGCCGAGGACGGCGTCGTGGTGCGCGGCGAGCCACGGCTCCTCGGCGTCCACCGCGGTGAACACTGCGGCCAGACGCAGTGGCGCGGGCGTCTCCGGACCGAGCAGGGCGCGGGCCTCGGCGACGGCACCTGCGCGGTCCAACCGGCCGTATGCGGTGAGGAGTTCGGCCCGTACGGCGGGCTCGGTCTCGGTGACCAGGCGGGCCTGAACGGCGGGCAGGGCGGTGTCGGTGTCCCGGGTGTGGCCGACCGTCCAGCCGGCCGCCTGCCGGACGGCGGCGTCCTCGTGGTCCAGCAGCGGTATGAGCAGCGTCAGTTGGGCGGTGACGGCGGCCCGGACGGCGCCCGGCTCGACGCCGTACCCGTGCTCGCTCTCGGCGAGGCAGCCGAGCAGCCGCAGCGCGTCGACGGTCTGCCGGCCGGAGGCGGCGATTCGGGCGAGGTACGGGGCGGCGTCGGCGCTGGCCGCGTACACGGTGCCCTGGTGGACGATCGAGCCGTACAGGTCGTCCAGTGCCTCCTCGGCGTCCTCACCGCCCTCGGCAAAGGCGCGCAACAACCCGGGCAGGTCCTCGGCGGGGCCGTAGGCGTGGTTGACGGTGGCCCAGGGGTGGGCGTCGAGCCCGGCGAGGGCGGTGTGGTGTTCCATGGCCGTGATCTTCGCAGGGACCTCCGACATCGGCTCAGTGCGTCTTTCTAAGCCCCGTTTCTGAGTAGCCTGGCGTCGTACGCTGGCCTGGTGTCCGGGGGTGCCGGTCGGGCCGGGGAAAGGAACTGCCGGGCTTGTGGCGAACGGTCGAGGCCGGAAGCCCCGCCTGGGGCCATGTTCTGCTACGGCGGCTGCGCAAGCGCCTGCGGCTGCCCAGAGCGGGGCCGGCACGGCTGAGTGCCCGGAGTGCGGGGCCGGGTGGGTGGCCGGCGTTGACCGTCGCTCGGACGCCGTCACGCCGCCACCCCAGGCCCCGGTACTCCAGCAGCGACCACCACAGCGCCAGACCGTGCGCGTAGCTGCGGACGGTGTGGGGTGAGTACTGCTCCTGCTGCGGATGCTCCAGGTACTCCTCGACGGGCTCCACGACCCCCACTGGCGGTCGAGTGACTTCCTTCAGCTGGTAGGTGCGATGCCGACGGATGGCGCCGCACCGGAGTGTCCAGCGCAAGCGGCGGCGGGTGACTCCTGTGCCGTTGTCGACGGAGGAGATGACCATGCCTGAGGCCGCCCGGTGTGCTGCCGGCAGATCGGAGTCGGCTGAGGGTTAGCTGAGTGTAAGGGCGGTGTCGTCGATGACGAATGAGGTCTGGAGGGACGTGTCTTCGGTGCCGGTGAAGGTGATGGTGACGGTCTGGCCGGCCAGGGAGGAGACGTCGAAGGTCTTCTGGGCGTAGCCGGTGGCGGCGTTGAGGTTGGAGTAGGTGGCCAGTGTGGTGCCGCCAGCCTTGACGGTGAGCTTGTCGTACGCGGTGGAGGTCGTCGTCTCGGCGGTGTCGACGTGCATGTACAGGCTGAGGGTGGCCTTGCAGCCGGTCGGGATCGTCACGGGCTGCGAGAGGGTGTCGGTGTGGGAGCTGCCGTAGCCATCCAGCCATGCGTCCCATGTACCGCCGTGCGGGGGCTCGCCCTGTGAGCCGTACTGCCCGATGACGCCCGAACTGGCGGACCATACCGTGTTGCCGGACTCGAAGCCCGGGTTGCTGAGCTTTTGACCGGTGCTGGTGCAGGTTCCGCCGCCTGCCGGGTTGACTGTCCAGGTGAAGGTGGTGGAGCCGGTGGCGCCTGTGTCATCGGTGGCGGTGGCGGTGACGTGGTAGGTGCCGGCGGTGGTGGTTGTGCCGGAGATCAGGCCGGTGGTGGAGGCGATGGTCAGGCCGGGTGGAAGGCCGGCCGCGCTGTAGGTGAGCTTGGCGGACGAGGAGGAGTCGGTCGCTGCGATCTGCAGGTTCACCGCGGTGCCGGCGGTGCCGGTCTGGTCGCCGGGGTTGGTGACGGTGACGGTGTTGCCGCCTGGCTGGCCGTTGCCGATCGGCAGGCCGCCGGTCGGCGCGTACATCCCAACGTCGAAGCTGCTGCCGCTGGGGGCATGGGCGATGGGGATCACGGTGACGGCGTTGCCGCCGGACAGGACGGACGTGGATATGTAGTCGCCGAACATCCGGCCCTGCGTGGTGTTGGGTAGCCAGGCCAGTGTCATGGGGCCGGCGAGCTGGGTGGGTGCCGTCCACGTGGTGCCGCCGTCGGTGGACGAGACGTAGCCTGCGTCGAGCTGGCAGGTGGTGTCCGTGCAGGAGGCGTTCGGGTAGTAGTAGTACGTCAGCCCGATGCGGGCGCTGTTGCCGGCACTGCTGGGATCCACGCCGATGCCGGGCACGAAATGGTCGGCGGAGCTGCTGGCGGCGTCGATCGGTACGCGGGCCGGCGAGGTCCACGAGGTGCCGTTCGTGGAGGTCGACATGATGATGTCGTTGTTCGTGCAGTTGGTGCGGAAGCGGCAGTCGGACCAGACTACGTAGACGCGGCCGGAGGCGTCGATCTCAGCGGAGGGCAGGGGGCCCTCGCGCAGGGTGTCCAGCCTCGACATGTCGGCGGCGTCGTCCTCCAGACCGGCGACCGGGTGGTGCGAGACAGTGGCGATCTGCACGCTTGAGCCCCAACTGCTGCCGCCGTTGGTGGAGATGAAGGACCGCTCACTGTCTTCACTGCCGGAGGAGAACGGTACGACGACGGTGCCGTTGGGCTGCACGACGGGCTGGCCGCCGAGTCCGCTCGGGCTGTCGGCCGGGCTCTGCTGCGCGCTCCAGGTCGCGCCACCGTCGGTCGAGGTCTTCATGTGCTCGGCGTCGCCGGCGTTGGCGTCGTCGTATTCGGTGTAGCAGCGCCCGTAGTACGGGCTGGACGGGTGGTTGTCGCAGACCGTCCAGTTCTTGTCATCGAAGGTGCCGGTGGAGACGGTGACCGGGGCGCCCCAGGTGTGACCGCCGTCCGTCGAGCGGCTGGCCTCGACGTCGACGCTGTTGCCGGAGCGGATGCCCAGCCAGGAGACCATCCACACGCTGTCCTTGGCGTCGTATGCCACGGAGGCGTCACTGGCGGCGGAGTACGGGCCGCCGGTGTTCGCGGTGGAGCTGGGCAGGAAGCCATGCGTCCAGCTCTGTCCGTTGTCGGTGGAGGTCGCCCACCCGATGTTGGACGCCCCGCCGCCGGGGACCCGGCCGACCTGGAAGGCGGCGACGACGGTGCTGCCGAAGCTGTAGGTGTCCGGCTCGACTTCGGTGGCGTGCTGGGCCTGCGAGTCGGAGTACGGGTCACTGCTGACCTGCGCGAGAGAGGGAGCAGTGGCATGGGGGGCCACTAAGGCGGTCGCGGAGCTCGAGGGGCTGGCGAAGGCGGGGGCGGCGAACGCCATGGCCGCTGCGAGGGCACCGATGAGCAGCGGAGTTCTTCCTCTTGCCGGTCTGGACATGTCTCTCCTGGCGGTATGTGTGGGGCGCCGGCGGCCGCAGACAGACGCGGCAAAACCGGCGGGAACGCGACACGGCGGGCTCGCCTCGCCTCAGGTGATGCAGGCACTTTCGCGCAGTTGCACCACGGGACTGACGCAAGCGCGTCGTGCTCGGGTATGGCAGGCGACGCAGCCACACGGACATCGATCAGCGCGGAGGCGCGCTCCAAGCAGCGGCAATCTTCAGCGTGTTGGTCGTCCTGATCGCGCCCACGGTCGGCGTCGCCAACTTGGCTCCGAGCTTCCCGCCACTCCGAGTTGCTGGGCTGAACGTGGCCGCACCCCTGGTGAATGCGGTGATGAGGCGTCTTCGGCCTGGTGTGGAGCGTGACACTGAACATCCCTTCAAGCAGCCGGTGGTCGACCGGAGTGGGGGTGAAGGACGTTCACGCAAGGTGCACGCGTGTTCGCAAGCCGGAGTCTGGACCCGTACATGACACCACGCAAGGGGGTGACGACAAGTCGGCCGGCACCCCGCACCTCCCGAACCCGGTCGAGGCCTCACGCAGCCCATCCGGACGAACGTCAGCTGAGGCAGCGCCGTTGTCCGCGCCAACGGACACAACGACAGCCGCGGATCACGTCGCGTTCGGCAGGCACCAGTCGGCAGGCGGCGAAGGCGGTGCGTTGGACGGCGCCGGCGCCGGGCTGCGCCTGGCGTACGCGGGGGTGACCGGCGGGGTGTACAAACCCGTGTTCGCGGGCCCCAGCCGATGTGAGCAGGTCCTCGGGCAGCATCCGGCGTGCGGACCTCGTTGTGGCGGTATCTGTCGGCCCGCCTGGAGGCGACGGTCCGATCGGCTATTTCAGGCCGACCAGCGTGACCTGGATGTGGCTGGGGGGGCTCGGCGGTGGCGGCTGTGTGCTGGTCGTCGCGATACTTCACTTCCGTAGCACGAGTCATTCTTGGCTTAAACCGATCAAACTGGATGCATCCGCTGTGATGGGCGTGCTTGTATGCCGCCAACGCGACGGGGATGGCGCAGAGTTGAGCTGTGCCAAGTTCCGTAGAGATCCGATGATCTTGTTTCAGGCGGCCCGTGGGGGTGTGCTCCTGGCTTTGCCGGAAGCCGCGTTCGCACTCGGCGGGCGGCACGTGGTCGAGGGCGGAGTGGAGGCGCTCTTCGTTGTACCAGGTGACCCACTGGAAGATCGCCCGCTCGACCTGGTCGACGTCCTTCCAGGGGCCGAATTGATACGTATTGCGACCCGCGGTCGCTGTGATGAATGAGGCCGGAGTCCTTCTTGATCCTCCGTCTCCACAGCGCCATCTCCAGGGCCTCCAACGGGAGTTCGGTCCGCATGTGGTTCGCGACCTGCCAGCCGACGACCATCCGAGAGTAGACGTCAAGGACGAACGCCACGTATGCCCAGCCCGACCAGGTCCTGACATAGGTCATGTCCGCCACCCACAGTTGGTCGCGCCGGGACGCGGTGAAGTCACGGTCGACCGGGTCCGGCGACCGGGGCGCCGACGGCTCCGGGACCGAGGTGCGGCGCCACCGGCCACGGATGACACCCTCCAGGCCCAGCTCGGCCATCAGCCGCTCGACAGTGCAGCGGGCCACCTCGTGGCCCTCGCGCCGCAGGGCGCGGGTGATCCTCTGGGCCCCATAGGCGGCCCCGGACTCCGCGTGGATCTCCTCGATCAGCGGCATCAGCTGTTCGTCGCGGAGCCGGCGGGCGGACTTCGGCCGCTTCTTACGGGCGAAGTACGTCGACGCCGACAGGTCAAGAACCCGGCAGACGGGATTGACGGGGCAGCGGGGGAGTGGTACTCGGGCCGTTCTCGGTGGCGGACGCGCTGTTGCCATGAGGCGGAATACATCTCGAAGACTTTGATCACAAGTCCGTTGTAGGGGCAACCGCAGGACCGTACACTCTGCCCGTCCGCACAGCTGTTTCACATACCCCCCTCCTGGGCGGACGTACCAACGGACCGCTCCGTGCTGAACCACGCCCGGTCCTGGTCAGCGCAAGTCCCCTTCGGCACCCCCAGGAGGACTCTCGATGGCTCCACCCGCAAGAACATGGCTGCTCACAGCAGTGAGCAGCCTCGCCCTCGCGGTGACAGGCACCTTGTCCAGTCCCAGTGGCGCTTCGTCGGCCGCCTACCCGCGTGTGCATCCGACCGTCGCCGACTACCTTCAGTTGACGTCCAGTCAGATACCACCGACGCAGGCGCAGTGCGCCACCGCGGGGCGGCGTTGCTTCAGCCCCCAGGCGATACGCGCGGCTTACAACGTCACTCCGCTCCACGCGGCCGGTCACGACGGCCGAGGACAGACGATCGCGATCGTCGACTCGTATGGCAGTGACACCATGGCCCACGACCTGCACGTTTTCGACCAGGCATTCGGTGTGGCTGCGATGTGCGGCGAGGAGGGCGTGCCCTGCCAGGCCGGCATGCCGAAGTTCAGCGAACTGCACCTTCAGGGTGCCCCGGCCACCGCGGCACCGCCGCCCACCAGCAAGGGGACAGGTCAGGAGGACAAGAGTGCCTGGGCGCTCGAAGTCGCCCTCGACGTAGAGACCGCGCACGCGATGGCTCCGGGCGCCAACATCCTGCTCGTCACCACACCGACCGCCGAGACCCTCGGCGTCCAGGGTTTCCCGCAGATGATGGCCGCCGAGCAGTACGTGATCGACCACCACATGGCCACGGTCATATCGCAGTCCTTCGCCTCCGCCGAGGGAGCCTTCGCCAGCAGCCAGTCGCTGGAGAACCTGCGGTACGCCTTCAAGTCGGCTGCCCAGAACGGAGTCACGGTTCTGGGTTCCTCAGGTGACAACGGGACGGCAGACTCCACCAAGACCCCGGTCAAGTCGGGCGGCACCCCGATCCCGTACCCGTCTGTCGAGTGGCCCGCCTCCGACCCGCTGGTCACCGGTGTCGGCGGCACGTACCTGTGCACCGATCCCGGCGCGACCGGCTCACGCGTCACCGACAGCGCGGACAAACCAGCCGTATGCGGTACCAACTCCGGTCAGTCGGAGGTGGGCTGGACCTTCTCCGGAGGCGGCTACAGCCGCATATTCGACCGGCCGGACTACCAGGCGGGCGCTCTTCCCGAGGGCAGTACCGCAATCGGGGCCAAACGCGGTGTTCCGGACGTGGGTCTGCAGGCCGCCCCCAGCACCGGCGCACTGGTCTACGTGTCACTGCCGCCCGACGGCAACAGCGGCCTGAAATGCGGGAGTTCACCGTGCAGCACCGGCTGGTACGACATTGGGGGCACCTCACTGTCGTGCCCCCAATGGGCGGGCCTGGTATCCATCGCCGACCAGATCAACGGCGGCGGCCTCGGCCTGATCAACCCCGCGCTGTACCGGATCGCAGCCAACCCGTCCCAGTACGCCGTTGACTTCAATGACACGACGACCGGCAACAACACCGCCGACCCAACCGTTCCCGGCTACCCGGCGACCAAGGGCTGGGACCCGGTCACTGGCCTCGGCACCCCGAACGCGGCAAAGCTCCTGCCTGACCTGGTGAGCGCCGCACACGGCGGCTGACCCGCGTACGTTCCAAGGCCCGCGCAGCACGAGGACAAAGCTGCGCGGGTCCTGCAGCCTGTGGTCCTGCCGTCCGAAGGCGAGGCCCCTGCCGCCCATCGGCCCGGAATACGCCACGCCCCATCCGGCGGACACGCCGCCAAGGAGCAGCGCGGGCCGAGCGTCAACGCTCCCATCGACGAACAGCCCGCACCCCTCGACCCGGCTGAGGGCGGCGACCTGACCACCGTGGACCGCTACACCGTCGACAAGGCCGTGTACTACCCGCGCGCCCTCCTGCACATGCACGGCGAGGGCCAGGTGATCGGGCTCGGCCAGAACCTCGCCGCATGGGCGCTGGCGAGCGCCTGGCGAGGCATGACCCTGTACCCGCTGCACGGAGCCGTCGTCGTCACGGGCCGCACACCGGAGGGGAAGCGGCCGCACCGGACGACGACCTTGCCGAGCAGGCCCGCACGGTGACACAGACAGTGCGGGAAACACTGAAGACATGAAGGACCCGGCCGCCCGTCTCGAACGAGGCGGCTCTGAGTGACCTGCTCGCCTACACGGCCCGCGACGTGGCCTCCAACCGGTAGCACATGCTGCGCGTCCTGCGCGCTGGCCGTCTACAGGTGTAGGTCGCAACCACCGGTTCATGGCTGGCTCGCCCGAACACCCCAACCAGGACTCCGCACGCCGCGCCGAGACCGCACCGGCCCAGAGTCCCTTCGCGGTGGTGTTCGGGTGCTCCGATTCCCGGCTGGCCGCCGAGATCATCTTCGACCAGGGGCTCGGGGATCTGTTCGTGGTGCGTAACGCCGGGCACGTCGTGGGTGCGGAGGCGTTGGGAAGTATCGAGTACGGCGTGAGTGTGCTGGATTGCCCGCTGGTCGTGGTGCTGGGGCATGACTCGTGCGGGGCCGTCGCGGCTGCGCGCGCCGCCGCCGACGGCGGCCGGGTGCCCGCCGGCTTCGTCCGTGACGTTGTCGAGCGGGTGACTCCGAGTGTGCTGGCGGCCCGCGCCGCCGGGCGCGAGCAGCCCGAGGAGATCCTGGCCGAGCACATCAGGCACACCGTCGACCTGCTGCTGGAACGCTCCCGCGTCCTGGCCGAGCGAGTGGCCGCCGGCCGCCTCGCGGTGGTGGGTCTGTCCTACCGGCTGGCCGACGGCAGTGCGCAACTGGTCGCCTCTCAGGGTCTGAGCAGGGCTGCGACCCCCGCCCGGTGAAAACCGCGGTCGGCCGCGTGTTCTGGACGTCTGGGCGCCGGGCGGCCTGCCGGATCGGGCGTGGGCTCCGGCAGGACCATCGAACGTCGCCAGTGCTGGCTGCTTAAGAGGGCCGGGGTCCCGCGGCGCGGCGGAGCCGGTTGGCGATCGCCAGTCCCAGCCCCTCCTCCACCGGCAAGGACGCGATGATGAGGTCGCACCCCTGCTGGTCGAGCTCGCGCAGGAACCCGTACAGCCCGCGCGCGTAGGCGGCCATCGAACCCGGGAGAGCCACCACGGCGCGCGCCTTCACCGCAGCGCCGGCGAAAGCGGGGGGGGTGCCTCTATGTCCTTCGTCAAGGCTGAGTGGTCATGCGGTGGCTGCTTCGGGGGTGCGTGGTTCGTAGAAGGTGCCGTCGCGGAGCATG